>JBJEFT010000123.1:0-2338 GCA_051874315.1 Candidatus Ornithomonoglobus sp. | reverse complement strand
ACAATGAAAGGAAGAAGCCTATGAAGTATAAGCTGAACAGAAAGCTGATTCCAATCTTTGATGAATCACAGATTGAAAGCAACGAAATACTTGTTGAGATTATGACGCTCGGCGAGTTTGACGAGAAATATAAGGGTAACTATCACCATGAGCTGCTTATGGACTCTATGGAGCATATCCAGTTTTCAAAGGTCGAAATTCTGAGAAGCTGCACGATCGGAACAATACTTGTGCCGGATAAGCAGAATCTTCTCGAAAAGGAGTTCGGTTTCGGCTTTTATATCCACAAGAGGCACCTTATATTTATTGACGATACAAAGAGGCTTCAGAAAATCGCGGCGCGTCTGCCGGAAATCAAGGCTTATGACACGACCCTTGAGGCGCGTTTCTTTATAGAGATCATAGAGTTTCTGATCAACGATGATGTTCTTTATCTCCAGCGTTATGAGGATATGCTTGTTGACGTTGAAGAGGAGCTTATGGAGCATGAGATAGATGATTTTCATACCGATATTCTCCGTTACCGCCGTGAGATCATGACTCTGAACTCGTATTATCAGCAGATGACGGAAGCGCTACAGATGATGAGTGAGAACAAAAACGGACTGTTCAATGCCGAGGATATACGTCTTTTAAAGGTTGTTGCAAACCGTGCGGACCGTCTTTTTGACAATACAAAGATGCTGCGTGAATACACCGGACAGCTTCGTGAAATGTATCAGGCGCAGATCGACATTGAGCAGAACAAGACAATGCGTATACTTACTGTCGTAACGACAATATTCATGCCTCTTACGCTTATTGCCGGCTGGTACGGCATGAACTTCCAGTATATGCCTGAGCTGGCTTCAAAATACGGATATATAGGCGTTATTGCATTCAGTGTTCTTATAATTGTTATAGAGATAATGTTCTTTAAATGGAAGAAATGGTTTGATTAAATTAAGAGTGAATTTTATGAGGATGGAATTAATGCTGAAAAAAATAGTTTCAATTATCACGTTGACAGCGATTATAGGAATGGCGGGAATACCGTATATATCTGCTAATGATTCTGCTGACGAGCCTGAGCAAGCGCACGGTGAACGCATACACCGCAGCAGCGAGGATTGTAAGGAGAGCATTCTTTACACAAGCGAAATAACATCGGGCGGCGAGACTGACGGAATGATGAGCGTGTCAGAGGTTGACTCGGGACTTCTGGAATATTTTCAGAATGAGACTGAGGAGCTTGAGGATGCGTATATTGATTTATCGGCTTACGATCTGAGCGTTGATGAGTTTGACGGTATCTACAGAATGCTTGTTTTCTGTTCGCCGGAGTCGTATTATCTCATGGATGATAACGGGACATACTGGTATGATATTGACGAGGACGGCGGCAAGGTATACGGTGTCTGGCCGATATACACGATTGATGTTTTTGATGATGATCTGGAGCTTGACAGTGAAAAGGTTGACGCGCTGATGCCCGAAATAGAAGAGAACAGGCAGCTTTTTGAGGATGAATATCAGAATGTTATGCGCGTTGTAAATTACGGTATGTCCGAAACGGAAAAGCTTATCACATTCCAGAACTATATGCATTTTAAATATACCTACGCGTATAATGAATACAGCAGGGCCCTTAATGAACGTACAAGCAACACGGCTCTGGAGCTTATCAAATACAAAACAGGCATGTGTCAGGCATACAGTGTGTTTTTTAACTATCTTATGATGCGCGAGGGAATGGAAACAGCGTTTGTTACAGGCTATGATCAGTACGGAAATGAATTTCATGTGTGGAATATGGTAAAGGTCAGCTCTCCTTCGAGCGATAATAAATATTACTGGTATCATATCGACACCACATGGAATGATGTTGAGAATGACGGCTACGGTATTACCGATATGAAGTATTTCATGCTAAGTGATGCTGAGATGCGCAAGTCGCATGACGGTGTCTGGCTTGACGGGATTTGCATGACCTATGGTGATATTGACGTTGAAACAGGCACGGCATTTGACAACGCATATTGGCGGGAGTCTGTGTCACAGGCGGTTCCGTTTATGAAAAAGTGGTACTTTGTACTGGATATGCAGGATCGCAGCAGTCCTTCCGTTGTATGCTGCTTTGACCCGCAGACAGGCAAATACAGCGAGCTGTGTGAGTTCCAGGATGACTGGGATAATTTCTCGGACACCTTTTCCGGACTCGGATGTGCAAACGGTGTGCTGTATTTTAACGGAGCCAAATGTATCTATTCATATGATCTGGCAGAACCGCCCGAGGGTAATGCTCCCACGGTGTTTAAGGAGCTGAATCTGCCTGACGGCTACAGCATTTATTCATCAT
>JBJEFT010000122.1:0-2341 GCA_051874315.1 Candidatus Ornithomonoglobus sp. | reverse complement strand
AAAAGCAGATAAATCTCTTAACCTCGGCGCGTGCTTTACAGATTACAGCGCCGCTATAACAAAGGAAATACCAAATTTAACAGGCGCGTATATCGACGAAAAAAGGGGAACGCTGAAGGTTCCCGACATTAACCCGTCAGATTACTCAAATTCACTCTTTGAGGACGGCGTATATCATCTTTACGATTACCAGTTCTTTTACAGAAATCTACAGAAGAATGTAAAGACAAGATTGAACGAATATTCTGTAAGCGTAAAATAATAATGCCGTTTCAGAACAATCTTCTGAGATAATTCTTGCGGTATATGACAGCAATAACATCATGACGGGTATAACCTCTGTATCAAAGAAGCTGTCACCGGGCACAAATACAATTCAGTTCAGCGATATAGCTTTTGGCGGTATACAAATCGGAAGCTATACGTTAAAATGCTTCGATTGGAATTCAATGACAGGTGCAGCGCCGCTGTCTGAGGCAGTAGGTAAGCAGTTAGTGATAATTATAGTGATGGAAATTCAAACTCGTGTAGTGAAAAGCATATAGATATTATATATTATTTCCCGATGTTTTTCAAGGCTTTTATACAAAAAATCCGGCTTTTGGCACACAACAAACAGGTCTGTATCAAAAACTTACCTTTGATACAGACCCATTTCGCATTTTTATTAATAATCTTTAAAAAGTGTCCCGACCTTTTTACCCTCGATAATGTCATAGAGGGCTTCTATGTTTTTGCCGTTTACGATGAGCATGCTGATCCCGGCGTCGTTGGCGATTTTTGCCGCTTCAATTTTTGTCACCATTCCGCCCGTACCGCGGTCTGTGCCCGCGCCTCCGGCGCCTGCTTCAACGGCGCTTATATCCTCAACACGCGATATAAGCCGCGCATCGGGATTTGTGTGCGGGTCGCTGTCATATAGTCCGTCAATATCGGAAAAGAGGACGAGAAGATCGGCATTTACAAGCTTTGCCACGATCGCCGAAAGGCTGTCGTTGTCGCCGAACTCGATTTCCTCAACAGAAACAGTGTCGTTTTCGTTGACGATCGGGATAATTCCCATATCAAGCAGTGTATTGAAGGTGTCGGTCGTGTGGTTTTTGCGCTTTTCAATATCAACGTCGGAGCGTGTCAGAAGTATCTGCGCGACCGTGTTGTGATATTCCGCAAACATCTTGTCGTAAAGCGACATAAGCTCACACTGACCGATTGCCGCCAGCGACTGTTTCACCTTTGTATCCTTTGGCTTGCGGTCAAGTCCGAGCTTACCCATGGCAACGCCTATCGCTCCGGAGGAAACGAGAATAACCTCATAATCCTGATTGCGTAAATCGGAAAGCACCCGCGCAAGAGCGTTGATCTGTCTTAAATTTATTTTTCCCGTGTCATATGTGAGTGTAGAGGTTCCCACCTTAACCACGATTCTTTTGTTTGTCTTATCCATTGTAAATGATTGATCCTTTCAGATTTTTAATTCATTATACAACATAAAATTATTTTTGTAAAGAGTCAATTGCGGATAACTATTATAAATTCTTCGCCCCAGTCATAGGTATTTTCGTTAAATTCCGCGTCAATTCCGCTCTGACGTATAAGTCCGACCGCATTCGTGAGCGTGTTTTTTAAGATTTTTATGTCCTTGAATTTGTTTATGTGGATCTTAGGCTCGTGTCCTGTTTTCAAAAGCTCCGATATAAAGCTGACGGATTCGTTTTCGCTCAATGAATTTTCACAGATATGTCTTACGGCTTCAATCTGCGTATCTCTGTCGTGGATACGCAGCAGCGCGCGCGCCTGCCTTTCGCTGAGATTGAAATTTCTTATGTATTTGCGTACAATTGGATCAAGCATCATAAGTCTCATTCTTTCCTTTATTTCATAAGGCTTACCGCCTATCTTTCTTGAAAGCTCATGGCTTGACAGACCCTTGCCCTTTATAAGCTCCCTGTAGCTTTCCGCGATCTCCAGAAATGACAGGTCCTCACGCTGTAAATTTTCAAGGAGTGAAAGAATTGCGCAGTCGGTTGAGTTTTCAGTGACGATGCACGGGATTGTTTTAAGTCCTGCGCTGTAGGCTGCCCTGTAGCGGCGCTCGCCCGAAATAAGCTCATATTCGTCTTCGCCGCATTCTCTGACTGTTATCGGTGATAAAACACCGTAGCGCTCTATTGAGCGCGTGAGTGTATCCATGGCGTCAGGATCAAAATATTTCCGCGGCTGTCCGGGATTGGGTCTTATCGCCTTTAGCGGGATATTCCTTATTCTTTTATTTGAATTATTTTCTGACATGCTGTTCACCTGATCGTAATTTTTAACCTTTAACGGGTCATGAACGGACAGC
>JBJEFT010000121.1:0-2349 GCA_051874315.1 Candidatus Ornithomonoglobus sp. | reverse complement strand
AGAAAAGGACGCATATATGGTATTCTGGGCATCAAAAACATCGGATGACAATTATTCAGTACAGCGTATGTACCGCAGCTACACGACAGATTTCAAGACCTTTACCGAGCCTGAAGTATATATCGACGGCGGCACAATAAGCAATATTGATACAACAATTACAAGCTATAAGGGGGTTTATTACCGCTTTACAAAAAATGAAAGCAAATCTTCTGTAACACTGATGAAGGCTACCTCTCTTGACGGACCGTGGACAGATGTCAAGACCTATACTCTGGACGGCGTTGCCGGAGACAGTGTTACAGGCTATGAAGGTCCGGCAATATACAAGGTAAACGGTGAGGATAAGTGGTGCCTGATGCTTGACGCATACGCGTCGGGCAAAGGGTATGTTCCGTACGTAACAGATGATATTACAACCGGCGCATTTACAAAGGCAGGCGGCTTCACCTTTGACGCGACCTACCGTCACGGTACGGTTATGCCGATAACAACAGAGGAATATAACAAGCTTATTGAAGCATATCCTCTGGCAAACTAAAATAATGCGGGAGGGTGAAAGCCCTCCCCTGCTTATGGAGGACAATATTATGGGAGCATATTTATTTGTGCATTTTATAGGAACGGAATCAAAAGAAACACACGAGCAGATTTATTTCTCCGTATCAAAGGACGGCATGGACTGGAAAACGCTCAACAGAAAGCAGCCTATACTTATCAGCATGATAGGTGAAGCAGGAGTCCGCGACCCGTACATACAGCGCGGTAAGGACGGTAAATTTTATGTAATAGCCACAGACCTCAGCATCTATCACAGACGCTATGACAAAAAGATGTGGCTGAGCTGTCAGCAGACCGGCTCAAGAAATCTTATTGTTTGGGAAAGCCCCGATCTCGTGCACTGGACAGCCGCAGACAAGATAGAGGTTGCGGACAAAAACGCCGGCTGCCTCTGGGCGCCGGAAGCGGCATATGACCCTAAAAAAGACGCGTATATGGTTTTCTGGGCATCCAAAGTATCAGACGATAGCTTTGCCAAGCAGAGGATTTACAGAGCTTATACAACCGATTTCAGGTCATATACGGAGCCTGAGGTTTATATTGAGGGTGAAAACTGCAACATTGATACTACAATCACAAGTCATAACGGTATATTCTACCGCTTCACAAAGGACGAAACGGTAAAGGCGGTCACAATGGAGAGCGCAGAATCCCTTGACGGTTCATGGGAGCCGGTTGAAACCTACACAATAGACGGAGTGCCGGGAAACACCGTTCAGGGCTATGAGGGACCGACAATCTTCAAATATCACAATGAGGATAAATGGTGCCTTATGCTCGATCACTACAGCGGTCACGACGGCTATAAGCCTTTTGTTACAACAGACCTTGCAAAGGGCGAATTCATATCTGCCGGTGACGCTCAGTTTGACGACATATACCGCCACGGCACAACAATTCCGATAACCGATGAGGAATATGACAGACTTGTCAAGGCTTATCCGTTTAAGTGAATATTTCAGTAAATAAAAATAATACGCGGTACACCGCGTATTATTTTTATTCCATATTTAATTCTATCCGTTCTATCAGCGTACCTATTGCTTTAACATACTCATTCTTTATTCTTGCGGCTATATCCTCACTCATGCTCTCATTATAAATATGAGAAGTATGGTTTCTGTCCTGCATAAGCCGCATCCAAAGCTTATCATCATCTATTATATCATTCACATATGCTTTTTTAAAAACAGTTCTAGGGAATGTATTGTCAAGCTCAATACCCATAAACCTCATAAATTCCCTCAGAACCTTATGACTAAGCTCATAGGTAAACTCAAAGCGCTGTATCATACTGTCGCGCACAATATCATCCGTACCGTCATATTTTTCACACACCTCGCACAGCTTTTTATATGCATTTTTCAAATTCTGAAGCTTAAAATCAAGACTTCTCATAAATCAGTATTCCCTCCGTATCAATCTGAAGCAGGAACTCATCATCCAAATCATCCCTCATCCTTGTTATGTCAAATTCCAGCAGAGTATTTATATTTTCCTCAACAGCTTCTTCAAAGTCAAAAATATCGCCGTCCGCATAAACACAAATATCAATATCGCTTTTAAGAGCATTATCTCCCCTTGCCCTTGAGCCGAATAAGACAATCTTGTGTATATTATCATACATACCCGCAATACTTCTGATTTCATCAAATATAGTATGCTCACCAAAACCCGGAGATGTCGTAGGCATTTTATCACCCCTAATCTGATATATGTTATTTTATCATATTTATTTTAGAAATGCAACAGATATTTTTATATACAAGAGGACGGCGCGCGCCGTCC
>JBJEFT010000120.1:0-2351 GCA_051874315.1 Candidatus Ornithomonoglobus sp. | reverse complement strand
ACAATAATCACGGTTTCCGTGAACGGAATAGGCTTTGTGCGTGATGTTGACAGGTGCGGTGTGAATATAATAAGTATACAATCCCCTTCACCCGAGGTAGGACTGATGGATTTTGACCACGAAGCGATTTTGCGCAGTATGAAAAGCGGATATTTTGAGACTCTGAGGACATTTGGTAAATGCAGAGGGGAGAACTATTTTATAGATACAGATTCGTATAATGAGTTTGTTTTACAATATGGATACAGTCTGATAAAGGGGCTTGAGCTTGCCGCTGAGCTTTCGGATGTGGACAGATGCCGTATGTATACCGCGGGAGAGCTTACGGAGGCGGTAATGCGGAGCTATATGAAAAACATGAGGCTTAAGCATATGACGGAGATAATAAAAAATACGGGTCACGGTTTTTTACGGGAAAAGCTGGATGTACTCGGAAATCTGTTTCATGCGGCAAATACCATAATATATCTGTCAAAAAAGTAAACAAAAATAGCAAAATACTCTTGTAATTTGTCAGAAAAAATTATATAATAGATGATATTTAAAATAATAATTAAGCCAAAAAAGGACTATATAATGAAGAAGTTTTTCATAGTAGTAATTCTGCTTGGTGTGCTGCTGATTGCGGGCTATGGTATTTCCTATTTTGTATCGCCTGTGAAATCAATAGCTCTCGAGGAATACGGACATGAGGTGGGAATTACAGCTGAGCAGGCATATATTGTTCGTGACGAAAGCGTATATTATGCGGGCGCCGCGGGAACCGTATATGATTCTGTTGCTGAGGGCGACAGGGTTTCGCGTGATATGCTCATCAGCACAGTATATAACGGAAGTGTTGACACAGCAGCGCTGCGTGAGCTGCGTGTTATGGATGACGACATAAGCCGCATAAGCTCGGACAGTATAGGAATTACCGCATCGGACGATGCAACCGCGGAAAACGAAATTTCAAAAAGAATGGAGAGCATTCCGGGACTGGCATCGTCAAACGACATAGAAAAAGTACATGAATATAAAAATGATATAAACAGTCTGCGCAGCGGCGGAGAATTGACAGAAGGCGCTGAGCTGGAAAATCTGAGAAATCAGCGCGCAGAATATGAGGCGGGGCTTTCTGCTGAAAAAAATGATATAATTTCGGACCGTTCGGGAATTTTTTCGACATATATTGACGGTCTTGAGAGCATTCTTACGCCTGAGAATGTCAAAACTTATGACGCGGAATATATAAGGTCGCTTTCTGTGGGAAGCAGCCACTATGAAACCGGAAATCTCGTTGCTGAGGGCGATCCGGTGTGCAAGGTTATGAACAATCACATATGGTATATCCTTGGAATAACAGACAGTGAGCATGCGGCAATTCTTAACAGCGCGGAATATGTGACCGCAAGGTTTACAAAACTTTCGGGTGCAAGCGCGAAGGGAACGGTGGAATATGTTTCCGAGCCTGATGCGGACGGTGAGTGCTTATATCTGGTACAGATACCGTCATATATAGACAGCGCGTTTTCGTACAGGAATCTTGATGTGGATATTATCGTCGAGGAATATGACGGCTTCAAGGTGCCGACCGAGGCAATCAGAACCGGCGAAATGATGAATGATTATTATGTATATGCGACTAAAGGCTCAGATACCTACCAATGTAAGTGTGATGTCCTTTATACCGATCCGACAGACGGCTTTTCGATAATACAGTCAAGCGAGGATGCGGACGTTAAGCTTACATCGATGGAAAGATTGATTGTAGGAGAGCGCTGATGCGGGAAACAAACAGAAAACAGGAGTGTGATAGCAGATGGGCGTTAAGGAGAACCTGACAGCAGTAAAAAAGCGTATAGCTGCGGCGGCATCAGCCTGCGGCAGAAGTCCGGAGGATGTAAAGCTTGTTGCGGTCACAAAAACATATCCGACAGAGGTAATGAATGAGGCAATCAGGCTTGGCGTTACGGATATCGGCGAAAATAAGCCGCAGGAGGTGCGTGACAAGTTTGAGCATGTGCTTCCGGTAAAATGGCATCTTATCGGTCATTTGCAGACAAATAAGGTAAAATATATAATAGACCGTTGCAGCATGATACACAGCGTTGATTCCGTAAAGCTTATGGATGAAATCGAGCGGCTGGCGGTATCACATGAAAGGGATATTGATGTACTTATTCAGGTGAATATTTCGGGAGAAGAGAGCAAGTCCGGGATTGAACCGGCAGAGCTTGACGGACTGCTTAAGCGTGCCGCGGAGCTTACAAGAGTACATGTTAAGGGTCTTATGACGATTGCTCCGAAGGCGGAGTTCGGCGATACAGAGGTACATTTCAGAAATATGAAGAAGCTGTTTGACCAAACGG
>JBJEFT010000119.1:0-9236 GCA_051874315.1 Candidatus Ornithomonoglobus sp. | reverse complement strand
TCTCTTCACCGCCTCTTTAAGTCTTTGGGAGTTTGCTTCTATATCTCCCTTAAAGATTCCGGAAACAACGGCGATGCCATAGACACCGGAGCCGCTAAGCTCTGATACGTTATCAATATTGATTCCGCCTATTGCGTAAACCGGAAGCTTTGAGACCGCCGTTATTTCCTTTAATGTATCAATGGACATCTTTTTAGCGTCTCCTTTGGTTACGGTCCCGAAAACTGCGCCGGAGCCTATGTAGTCCGCGCCGTCCGAATACGCCTTCTGAGCCTGTTCGGCTGTTTTGGCGGTTACGCCGATTATCGCGCCGCTGCCCAATATCCTGCGCGCGTCGGCGGGAGAGGCGTCACCCTGACCGAGATGCACACCGTCCGCGCCCGATTTAAGGCACACGTCTATGTTGTCATTTATAATGAGCGGTACATTGTGTTTTCTGCACACCGCGAGAGCTTCCTCTGCGTATTCAAGATACTTTTCATCGGGAATATTCTTTTCGCGAAGCTGTATAAGTCCCGCGCCGCCTTTGATTGCGGCTTCTATATCCCCGCCCAAGGATCTCTGTATAAGACCTCTGTCCGTTATTGCATATAATCTGTTCAGCATCGTAAATTGCTCCTTGATAATTGAAATTAATTAAATTATAAATTAATTTCGGTCATAAGTCAAGTCTGTTTCAGCCTTAATTACAGGCTTATTCATTTTATGCAGCTTAAATTCGGAATAAACGCATTTTATGAGATCAAACAGTCCGCACAGTATTACAAGGATAACATACGAGTATACGAAAATTGCCATAATAACACCCCTTTACTCATGAACTTGTTGTATAATATGCCTTACGAAAATAAAAGGTGAGTCAGCGGGTATGAAATTGCTTGACAAATGCGCCTAAAAGGTTTAAAATAGAGATAATGAATTTATGCACAGGCATGGTTATATAAAAGGAGGAAACATCAATGGGATTAACTTTAACTGAAAAAATCCTGTCGGCGCATCTTGTTGAGGGTGAAATGGTTAAGGGTACCGAAATCGGTATCAGGATCGACCAGACGCTTACTCAGGATGCAACGGGAACAATGGCTTATCTCGAGTTTGAGGCAATGGGAGTTCCGCGCGTAAAGACGGAGCGCTCGGTTGCATATATTGACCATAACACACTTCAGAACGGCTTTATGAATATGGATGACCACCGTTTCATCGGCTCCGTAGCAAAGAAGCACGGTATCTGGTTCTCGCGTCCGGGCAACGGTATCTGCCACCAGGTACATCTTGAACGCTTCGGCGTTCCGGGCAAAACGCTTATCGGTTCGGACTCTCACACACCGACAGGCGGCGGTATCGGTATGATAGCTATCGGCGCGGGCGGTATGGACGTTGCCGTAGCAATGGGCGGCGGCACATATTATATCACATGCCCGAAGGTCGTTAAGGTAGAGCTTACAGGCAGACTGCAGCCTTGGGTAGCGGCAAAGGATGTAATTCTTGAGGTGTTAAGACGTCTTTCGGTTAAGGGCGGCGTCGGCAAGGTTATAGAGTACTGCGGCGAGGGCGTAAAGACCCTTTCGGTTCCGGAGCGCGCAACGATCACCAACATGGGCGCGGAGCTGGGAGCCACGACATCGATCTTCCCGTCGGATGAAATCACGCTTGAGTTCCTTAAGGCGCAGGGCAGAGAGGACGCGTATACTCCGCTTTCGGCTGATCCTGACGCTGTATATGATGAAATTGTTGAAATCAATTTAAGCGACCTCGTTCCTATGGCAGCTTGTCCGCATTCACCGGACGCAGTTAAGACTGTTGAGGAAATCGGTCCGATGAAGATAGATCAGGTTTGTATCGGTTCATGTACAAACTCATCATACATGGACATGATGAAGGTTGCATATATATTAAAGGGCAAGACTGTTGCGCCGAGCGTTCAGCTTTCGATCGCTCCGGGCTCAAAGCAGGTCCTTACGATGCTTGCCGAGAACGGCGCTCTGGCTGATATTCTGGCGGCGGGCGCAAGAGTGCTTGAGAGCGCGTGCGGTCCGTGTATCGGTATGGGACAGTCGCCTAATTCGGGCGGCATCTCGCTCAGAACCTTTAACAGAAACTTTGAGGGACGCTCAGGCACAAAGGACGGTCAGATTTATCTTGTATCACCGGAGCTTGCTGCCGCTTCAGCTCTTACCGGCGTACTTACAGACCCGAGAACGCTGGGAGAAATGCCGGAATTTAAGCTCCCGGAGCAGTTCCTTGTAAATGATAACATGATCGTTGAGCCGGCGCCTGAGGAGGAAATGGACAGCATTGAGGTCCTGCGCGGACCGAACATCAAGCCGTTCCCGACATCGGAGCCGATGCCTGAGAATATTGACGCAAAGGTAAGCCTTAAGGTGGGGGATAACATCACAACCGACCACATTATGCCGGCGGGTGCAAAAATTCTTCCGCTGCGTTCAAATATTCCGGAGATTTCAAAGTATTGCTTCGCAGTATGTGACGAGAGCTTCCACGACAGAGCGCTTGAAATGGGAAAGAGCATCATAATCGGCGGCTCAAACTACGGTCAGGGCTCATCAAGAGAGCATGCCGCGCTTGCTCCGCTGTATCTCGGTGTTAAGGCTGTTATAACAAAGTCATTCGCAAGAATCCATATGGCTAACCTTATAAATGCGGGCATAGTTCCGATGACCTTTGCAGATGAGGCTGACTATGACAGAATCGATCAGGAGGATGAACTCAGAATTGAGAACATTGCCGGACAGATTGCCGCAGGTGACACGATCAAGGTTACAAATGTGACAAAGGGCTTTGATTTCGACTGCGCCGTAAGCTTCTCGGACAGACAGAAGGAAATGCTCTATGCGGGCGGCTTGCTCAACTATACAAAGAATAAGAATTAAAACAGAGGATAATATCCCGCCGCTTTTGCAGCGGGATATTTTTTCTGAAGTTCAGAAGTTCAGAAGTTCACAGAAGAAATCGCCGAGGCTGAGCTTGACAAAACAGTCAGATGGTGGTATACTGAGTTTTAATATATAGCATATATAGTAAACATCGCGAAGGAGATCACTATGATTAAGGATATACAGGAAGAAATTTTAAGGCTAAAAAAAGAGAAGGATATCTGCATTCTCGCTCACAGCTATGTTGCGCATGAGATTCTCGAAATTGCCGATTTTACCGGAGATTCGTACGCGCTCAGCGTTAAGGCGGCGGGGGTCCCTCATAAAAACGTTATCATGTGTGGTGTACGTTTTATGGCGGAGACCTGTAAAATGCTCTCGCCGGAAAAGCATGTTTTCCTCGCCAACGAGGAGGCGGGATGTGCTATGGCGGATATGATGGACAAAGAGCTTATCGAGGCGGTTAAGCCACACTATGAAGGGTATACGATTGTTGCATACATAAACACAACTGCGGAGCTGAAAACTATATGCGATGTGTGTGTAACCTCATCCTCTGCCGTAAAGATAGTAAATAATATTGAAAATAAGAACATTCTCTTTATCCCGGACTGCAACTTAGGAGCGTATGTTGCCGCACAGTGTCCTGATAAGAATATAAAGCTTTTAAACGGCGGCTGTCCGATTCATGCGGCGGTAACTCCGCGTGATGTAAAGCTTGCGCGCGCGAAGCATCCGGGGGTAAAGCTTCTCGTTCATCCCGAATGTCAGCCGGAAGTTGTGGAGCTTGCCGATTATGTCGGCTCAACATCGGGTATTATGGACTATGCCAGAAATTCAGATGAAAAGGAGTTCATCATAGGAACAGAGCTGAGCATTGCCGAGCACCTTCAGTATGAGTGTCCGGATAAGAGATTCTATCCTCTCACTTCGGGACTTGTCTGCAAGAACATGAAGCTCACGACACTTATGGACGTATACAACTGCGTCAAGGGTAATGGCGGCGAAGAAATCATTCTGGACAATGACACCATTGTTAAGGCGAGAAAATGTATTGATGAAATGATAAGATTGTCAAAGTAAAAAACATTTATGGGGCTGTATCACTGTTTTGATACAGCCTCGTTTTTTTAATTCTGCAGCTGCGGCTTATAGCCAAGCTTATCAAGCATCCGTAAATCATCCTTTACGGTTATGCCTGAGGTTGTGAGCATATTCATTGTGATTGCGGCGTTTGCGCCCGATCTGAAACAACCTTCGCCCATATCGCTCATAAGACCTCGTCCTCCCGCAAGACGGATCGACGCCTTCGGGTTGATAAAGCGGTATATTGCGCATATGCGGCGCATTTCATCGTCAGTAAGGACTTCGTTGTTCTCCAAGGGGGTGCCCTTTATGGGGTTTAGCATATTCACCGGGATTGAGAGAACGCTCAGCTCCCGCAGCTCAAGCGCCATATCAATTCTGTCCTCCATTGTTTCCCCAAGTCCCATTATTCCGCCGCTGCATATTTTAAGTCCTGCGGCTTCCGCTGCGTGAATGGCGGCAAGCTTGTCCTCATGGGTGTGGGTCGTGCATACCTTCGGGAAGAAGCTCCTTGAAGCCTCAAGATTGTTATGCACTCTTGTAAGACCTGCATCCTTTAAGCGGCGGTACTGGTTTTCGTTGAGCAGACCGAAGGAACCGCATATTGAAATATCGGTTTCCTTTTTTATTTCACGGATTATGTCACAGCACTTATCGACCTCCTCGTCGGTAAGCCTTCTGCCGGAGGTTACAAGCGAGAAACGGAGAATGCCGGAGGCCTCGTTAAGCTTTGCCGTATGCACCGCCTCATCAATGCTTACAAGAGGGGATACCTCACAGCCTGTATCGTAGTGGGCAGACTGCGCGCAGTAGCGGCAGTTTTCGGGACATTTTCCGCTTTTGGCGTTAATTATGGAGCAGAGGTCAAAGCTGTCACCGCAGAAATTCCTGCGTATGTCATCGGCGGCGGCGCAAAGCTCGTCAAGCGGCGCGTCAACGAGTGACATTGCCTCTGACTTTGTTATATCCCCGCCGTTAATTATTTTGTCTTTTAATTCGTTGATCATTTCTTTTGTGTCCTTTCTCTTTGAGCGCTTGCTTTATTATAGCACAAACAAGAAATTATGTCAACCATGCCGGAAAATGCCCGTACCGCAATCGTCAGAATTAACAATAAAAGTCTTAAAACTGCCAAAAATTTTGATAATTTCAAAGAAAAAAATGCTTGCATTAAATGACTGATTATGATATAATAGCAAGGAATTACGGACAGTCCTCTGCCTGTGGTCGGCATGAATGTCTCAGAAATAAAGGAGGATTTAATCATGAACACAAAAGAAATTCTTGATTCAATCGCAAAAGACCAGATTAGAACAGACCTTCCGGAAATCCAGGTTGGTGACACAGTAAAGGTTTACCAGAAGATTGTTGAGGGTAACAGAACAAGAACACAGATGTTCGAGGGTACCATCATCAAGATTCAGGGCGGCGGTATCGGCAAGACCTTCACGGCAAGACGTATATCATACGGCGTCGGCGTTGAGAAGACATGGCCGGTAAACTCACCGAATGTTGAGAAGATCGAGGTTGTAAGACACGGTAAGGTTCGTCGTGCTAAGCTCTTCTATCTCCGTGACAGAGTAGGTAAGGCTGCAAAGGTTAAGGAGAAGATCTGATCGCTCAAAGAGAAAGTGTGACCCGTATCAGGCGGGTTATGGCTGTGGACGGTGTTATGCACCGTCCGGAGCTTTCTTTTTGTATTATGGGAAATTCTATATATGAAACGGGAGGCGTTTTTCATGGCAGAGAATATGAATAATAATGATATTGATATAGAAAATGCTGTTGATTCTGAACCGGAGGAAAAGCCGGAGAAGAAAAAGAGCGTTGGAAGAGAGATTTTTGAATGGGTATATTCGATAGTGATCGCTGTAGTGATCGCTATGTGTATCAAGCTGGTGTTCTTTGATGTGGTAAGAGTTGACGGACTGAGTATGTACCCGACACTTAACGATAATGACAGACTGATCGTCACAAAGCTCGGATATGAACCGAAGCAGGGTGATATAATAATTCTTGACAGTACTTACAATAAGCGTGAGGAATACTATGACAGACTTGCCGAGGAAGAGGGCAAGGAGGAGCTTTCCGGCTTTGAGAAGTTTACAAAGAGCTTTTCACTTCCGAAGGATGTAAAGAAGGTTTATTATGTAAAGCGTGTGATCGCGACAGAGGGGCAGACGGTTGACCTTATAGACGGTAAGGTTTATGTGGACGGCGAAGAGCTCTATGAGCCTTATTACAGCGGAGAAACCTATTCGATCGATCCGACGGTTGAGTATCCTGTCACAGTTGATGAGGATTGCATCTTTGTAATGGGAGATAACAGAGGACATTCTCTTGACAGCCGTTCATCGCAGCTGGGCGAGGTAAGGGTTGAAGCGGTGCTCGGTCATTCACAGCTGAGAATATTCCCGTTCAACACAATAGGCAGAACAAAGTAAACATTGAAATTAAAGGGCTGTCATTACCGACAGCCCTTTAAATGATTTTGGAGAGGAGTATATATGCAGAACACATTACAGTGGTATCCGGGACACATGGCGAAAACCCGCCGTCTTATAGAGGACAACCTGAAGATGATTGACGTTGTTGTTGAAATACTTGACGCGCGGATACCGTTCTCGGGCAGAAATCCCAACTTTGACGATATAATAAAGAGCAAGCCCCGCCTTCTGGTAATGAACAAGGCGGACCTTGCGGACAGAGAAAGAACGCAGCAGTGGATAGAGTGGTATAAGGAGCGGGGAATAAAGGTGATCCCGATAAGCTGTACCACGGGCATGGGTATAAACAAGGTGCTCTCTGAGGCGCGCGCGCTTGTGCAGGAAAGAATAGACCGCGACGCGGAAAAGGGCAGGACAAGGACGCTCAAGCTCATGATGGTGGGGATTCCGAATGTCGGAAAGTCAAGCCTTATAAACCGGCTTCTGGGCAGGGCGAGCACGAAAACGGGCGATCGTCCGGGCGTCACGAAGGGCAAGCAGTGGTTAAGAATAAAGGGCGACGCGGAGCTTCTGGACACTCCGGGCATACTTCCGCCGAAGTTTGAGGATCAGGAGCTTGCAAAGCGGCTTGCGTACACCGGCGCGATCAAGGATGAAATTATGAACACGGAGCTTTTAGCATATTCGCTCTGCGATTATCTGCGCGATAATTACAAAGCTGAGGTTACGGCGAGATACAAGCTTAAGGAGGATATTTCGGCTTTGGAGGGCTATGAGCTCCTTGAGCTTATCGGAAGAAGGCGCGGCTTTGTCATAAGCGGCGGCGAGGTGGATATGGAGCGCGCGGCAAATATGGTTCTCGATGAGCTTCGCGGCTGCAAAATAGGTAATATAACGCTTGAAGTTCCGGAAGATTTTTGAAAGTAAATTCCATAATACTATTGAATTTTCGCTTGAAATGATGTATAATTAAATGTAATATAAGAGGTAAGGTTATAGTTTTTATTTATAGTATGAAGTATGTAAAAGGAGGATTTTATGGCAAAAACAGCATTGGTCATTATGGCTGCGGGAATCGGCTCACGCTTCGGCGGCGGCATAAAGCAGCTTGCGCCTGTAGGACCTACGGGCGAGATTATCATGGATTATTCTGTACATGATGCAATTAAGGCGGGCTTCAATAAGATAGTTTTCATAATCCGTAAGGATATTGAGACGGATTTCAGAGAAATTATCGGCAACAGAATAGAGAAAATATGCGATAGGCTTGGAATTGAGGTTGCATACGCTTTTCAGGCTATAGACGATCTTCCGCAGGGACAGACGGTGCCGGAGGGCAGGACAAAGCCGTGGGGAACAGGTCAGGCGGTGCTTGCGGCAAAGGACGTTATAAACGAGCCGTTCGCGGTGCTTAATGCAGACGATTACTACGGCAAGGAGGCGTTTGTGAAAATACACGATTACCTTGTAAACTATACGCCTGACAAGCCGATGGACTTCTGCATGGCGGGCTTTATCTTAAAAAACACACTGAGCGAAAACGGCGGTGTGACCCGCGGCATATGCAAGGTGGATGAAAACGGAAATCTCACGGAGGTTGTTGAAACCTCAGACATTGAAAAAACAGCAGACGGCGCGGCGGTAAACGGTGCTGCGGTAGACGCAGATTCATATGTGTCAATGAACATGTGGGGACTTACACCGGAATTTTTAAAGGTGCTTGAGGAAGGCTTTGTTGATTTCTTTAAGGAAAAGGTACCGGAAAATCCGTTAAAGGCGGAGTATCTTATTCCTATATTTATAGGCGAGCTGCTTGAGGCGGGCAAGGTGAGTGTAAAGCTGCTTGAAACCCCGGACACATGGTTCGGAGTTACATATGCCGAGGACAAGCCGTTTGTTATCGAGAGCTTTAAGAAGCTTATCGAGGACGGGGAGTATAAGGCAGACCTTTACAGTGATCTGGTATAATGTTATTTACCGAAAATTCATTATTTGGTATGTTGACATTGTCATAACATTGTAATATAATATAAGTAATGAAAGGTTGTGGTTTTATGGCTGTTAGTAGTATTAATGTACAAGTGGATCAGGATATTATGTCTCAAGCTCAGAATCTGTTTTCAGGTCTCGGCATGGATCTTGGTACGGCAATAAATGTTTTCTTGCGAAGCTCCATAGAATATGGGGGTATTCCGTTCGTAATACGTCATAGGAGCTACAATCCCGAAACCGAGGCTGCTATGCAGGAGGCGCTTGATATAGTAGCGGGTAAAGTTGAATCAAAAGCATATTCTTCCGCCGGAGAGCTGTTTGAGGAGCTTGATAACGAATGCTGACTCTCAGAACTACTTCACAATTCCGAAAGGACTACAAATTGGCAAAAAAACGCGGACGGAATTTAGCGCTTCTTGAAACTGTAATTGACAGGCTTCTTGCCGGAATACCGATTGAGGAAAAGAATTGTGACCATGCTCTTACAGGTAACTATAAGGGCTTCAGAGAATGTCACATAGAAGCGGATTGGCTGCTGATTTACAGAATAGAAAAAAATCAGGCTGTTCTCGTGGCATCACGGACAGGAACACATTCAGATTTGTTTTAACATAGTCAGGCACGCATATTGTAACCGTTATGTAATGGTACAGTATGCGTGTTTTTGTATGCGTTTGCCCGATATAGTGTGCCCTTATATTGCCATATGCACATTATCTTGTATATATTACCGTCAATTTCGCCAAAAATAAAAGTATAATTTGTGTGAATTAACGATATTTACAGAAAATTATAAGAAAATCTTGAATTATGCTGT
>JBJEFT010000118.1:0-2377 GCA_051874315.1 Candidatus Ornithomonoglobus sp. | reverse complement strand
AGAGCGCGGCTCATTTCCTCGCCCGATATATAGCTTTCGGTGTTCTTCAGCATATTAAGAATTTTATTGCGCATATTATCACTTTCCTCTCTGTTATGATATTTTATCACATCCTCCGGATAATTACAAGATGCAGCAGGACTAAACTTTTGCACTCACGGGAATTATTAATGCGGCATAATATATTTTAAAAGGAAACAGACCGAGGAAAGTGAGGTGAAAAACATGCTTGCAGTAGTAGGTTCAATAACGACAGCAACGAGATTGGCTCGATTGATAGAAAAAAATATAAAAAGCCCGGTATCGGTTGTGCATACCCCCTCTAATATTAATAAAGGAGGCTGCTCGTATTCTGTGCGGTTTAAGGAGCAGTATGAACAGCGGATAAGAGGACTGGTATCGGATTATAATTTTCAGATCAAGGGCTTCTATTATGAGGACGGAAGGCGTGTAAACAATGCTGTACCTTGATAATGCGGCTACGACGCGCTCCAAGCCGCCGGGCGTATATCCGGCAATGATGAGGTATGCTCTGCTCGGAGGGGGCAATGCCGGCCGCGGAAATAACAAGCTGAGTCTCGGCGGGATAAAAGCGATAATTGACACACAGGAGTCTGCCGCCAAGCTTTTCGGCGTAAAGGATGAGAGTAATATTATATTTACCCAGAATGCCACATACGCGCTTAATATTGCGATTTTAGGCACGCTGAACAGGAATGACCATGTGGTGGTTACCGCAATGGATCATAACAGTGTTCTTCGTCCCGCGGCATTGCACGGAAATTATTCTGTTGCGGCAGCGGACAAAACAGGGTATGTCAATCCCGCAGAGGTGCGCAGATGCATAAAGCGCAATACAAAGCTTATTATCTGCACCCATGCCTCAAACGTATGCGGGACTATTGAAGATGTTGCAGAAATGGCAAGGGCTGCACATATGAACGGAGCTTTATTTTTGCTTGACGCAGCTCAGAGCGCAGGCTCTATGAAGGTTGATATGGACGAAATAGGGGCGGATATGATCGCCAGTCCCGGGCATAAGGGGCTTATGGGCCCGATGGGAACGGGAATACTGTGCATCCGTGATCCTAAAAAGGTGAGAGCGGTTATTACCGGCGGAACAGGCAGCGAGTCAGAAAACCTGCGCCAGCCTGAGGCGATGCCTGATAAATTCCACAGCGGCACAATGAATATTCCTGCAATAGCGGGACTAAGGGAAGGTATAGAATTTGTGCTGAAGGAGGGTGCCGAAAATATAGGCAGACATGAAAAGATGCTGTCGGATATATTCAGAAATAATCTTAAGAATATGGACGGAGTTGTGGTATACGGAAGAGGAGATACAGGTATCACGGCATTCAATATATCCGGATTAGACAGCAATAAAACGGCTGAAAAACTGGGAAAGGATATAATAGTACGCGCGGGGTATCATTGCGCCCCGCTTGCTCATAAGGCTCTTGGCACAGAAAACGGGGGTTCTGTGCGTGTATCATTCGGATATTTCAATACTGTAGCGGATGTCAGGCGGATAACAGATGCCGTGCATAATATTGTCCTTCAAAATAAGATATTTTAACGGGCAGGAAACCATATAACGCTTTAACGGTTACAGTTCAGGTATCAGAAAAAGCATAATCGATGAGAATAATCATTGCAATAGATAATAGCAATATGCAGGTGTGACAGAAGCTTGTTAAAATGGATGCCACCTCGCAGATGATAAACGACAGAACCTATATACCGGTCCGATTTGTGGAAGAAGCATTAGGTATGGACATTATATGGCAGAGTGAGTAAAAATACAATAATGTTATAAAAGGGCTCTCCTTCGCTTCGGAGAGCCTTAATTTCAGCTGTTCTGATATTCCGCCTTTATTCGCGCCAGTTCCTCCGGTGTGATTTCCAGAAAATCTATGATCTCCGCATCACCATCGCCACGCTTTATCATCTTGAATGCCATTTTACAGGCGCTTTCCCATTTGCCTTTGGTTAAGCCCTGCTCAATGCCCTGCTCAATGCCCTGCTCAATGCCTTGCTCAATGCCCTGCTCAACGCCCTGTGCAAAGCCTCTTTCAGCCGCATCCTTTGCAATTCCATAAGATATATTACACATATCATTTACCTCCTTACCGAATTTATAAGTCATTTCTATTCCGAAATCCTCTTGAAGAATACGTTTCTTTTCATCAGGATTTCTCTTTTCCGACAGTATATTATCCATGGAATACAGCCTCCTTCTGTTTTTATTGTAGCATATTTTATGATAAAAATCAATACTTTGATAAACAATCTGCAAATACAGCAAAGTGCCGATAAAATTTTTTTCAAAAATGCAACATTTTCTGATTTTCAAAAGTGTTATATACAGAATACC
>JBJEFT010000117.1:0-2379 GCA_051874315.1 Candidatus Ornithomonoglobus sp. | reverse complement strand
ATAAAAAGGTACTCAACAACGGCGACTATATATGGTTCAAAACGGATAATATGAAGCTTTTTGAATTTTCTCTTAATTCATTTGCGCAGGAGAACTTCAAGCTTCGTAATATTACCCTCGACCTGCACAATTCAGGCTTTGAGGGAAATGTAATAACGGAATACGAGCAGAGATTTCTTGATCTCGGACAGCCTATTTACAGATTAGAGGCAGCATATTTAGGCTGGCAGGACGACAGAAAAGGAGACGAAGAACAATGAAGCATTCAGGCAGCAGAGTTGATGAAGTAAAAATCGCATATGTCGGCGGCGGCTCCCGCGGCTGGGCATGGGGACTTATGTCGGACCTTGCAAAGGTAACGGACATGAGCGGTACGGTATATCTTTACGATATAGACTATGAGGCGGCAAGGAAAAACGAGGTGATCGGCAACAGAATAAAGGATTTGCCGGACTGCAAAACCGCGTGGGAATACAAGGCGGTTGAAAATATTGATGATGCGCTCACAGGCGCGGATTTCGTTGTAATATCGATCCTCCCGGGCACCTTTGACGAAATGGAATCGGATGTGCACGCGCCGGAAAAGTACGGAATTTATCAGTCAGTCGGTGATACATCGGGACCGGGCGGAATTATAAGAGCGTTAAGAACAATTCCGATGCTTGAGGTCATAGCAAAGGCAGTTGAAAGAAGCTGCCCTGACGCATGGGTAATTAACTACACAAACCCCATGACGGTATGTATGCAGGGACTTTACCGCGCATTCCCGAAAATCAAGGCATTCGGCTGCTGCCATGAGGTGTTCGGAACACAGAAGTTCTTGGCGCAGGCTGCCGCTGAAATGCTCGGTATTGAAAAGCCGGAGAGAGCCGATATTAAAATCAATGTCCTCGGCGTTAACCACTTCACATGGATAACAAAGGCTAACTATCAGAATCACGACCTTTTCCCGCTGTACAGGGAGTTCTGCGAAAAGCACCGTGACGGCGTTGACGCTCCGGCTGATAACAACTGGATGAACAATTCCTTTACCTCCGCTGAAAAGGTAAAGATTAACCTTTTCCTCCGCTTCGGTTACATAGCGGCGGCAGGCGACAGACACCTTGCGGAGTTCTGTCCGGGCAACTGGTTTTTAAAGGACCCGGAGACGGTAAACGAATGGAAATTCGCTTTGACCACCGTTAAATGGAGAAAGGATGACCTTGTAAAGAGACTTGAAAAGAGTGAAAAGCTTTACACCGGCGAAACAGACTTTGAAATAAATGAAACCGGCGAGGAGGGAGTTCGCCAGATGCGGGCGCTTTTGGGACTTGAGGATATGGTCACAAACGTAAATATCCCCAACTACGGGCAGATCCCTAACCTGCCCCTCGGTGCGGTTGTAGAGACAAACGCGCGGTTCAGCGCTGACAGTGTTCAACCGGTATTTGCCGGAGAAATTCCTAAGGAAATATATCCGCTCGTAAGCCGCATATGCGCGGAGCAGCAGATCATCACAGATGCCTGCGCCGAAAAGGACCTTGAAAAGGCATTTAACGCGTTTGTCTGTGACCCGCTCGTTTCAACAGTTTCATGGGATGATGCAAGAAAGCTCTTTGACGAAATGGTGGACAATACAAAAGCATATCTCGGAGATTATTTAAAATAATTCCTATAACGTACTGACGGAGACCCGAAAGCCTCCGTCAGTGCTTTTATTTTTCATAAGAAATGCTCTTTACAATACCGTCGACCTCTCCGTCAAGCTGACTGCCATAGTTAATATCCGCTCTCACATATACAATATAGTGAGTTTTACCGCTTTCCTTAAAAGCATAAATCGTTGCATAAGCCGCCATATCATCTTCTCCCTCGGACTCATGCTTAAAGGTCTGGGAATAGATTGTACGATCACCCGCGGTTTCTGTTTTCATCTCATCAACCGCTGTAACGGTATCATCGGCTATAGCTTCCTCCACATACTCCGTAAATTTATCCTCTATCTCATCGTCCTTTACCGAAGCAGTTGTTTCTTCCATCAGCATTGCGTCTGATCTGCGCTCATACAGCCCTGAGAAGTAATAACCCATATTCGTCCAATACTTTGAAACCGTAACCTTACCTCCGGCAAAGTCAATATTACTTTCATAGCCGAGGTCAGCCTCACGGATAATTGTTCCAGTTTCAGCCGCGTCAAGCTCCTCTGCAGTGATTCCACTGAGGATTTCATTGATTTCAGCATCACTGCCCGCTGTAACCGAAATATTATATATGTAGCCGCCAAGCTCAAAGAATATATCTCTCATGATATAATTGCTTGCTCCGGCGCCGCTGCGATTAATTGTGTACTGCCATGCTTCTGCTCCGTTAAAATCTCCGGTGACAACATCGCCTACATCC
>JBJEFT010000116.1:0-2384 GCA_051874315.1 Candidatus Ornithomonoglobus sp. | reverse complement strand
GAAGGAAATCGTTGAAGCAAACGAAAAGAGAGTAATTCCGAAGTGGCTCAGCATGGACAAGAATAAGCTTGAGGGCAGAGTACTTCAGCTTTCAGACAGAGAAGACATTGATTACGACGTTGAGGAACACCTTATTGTCGAACTTTATTCAAAATAATAACGCCTTTGCACAGGCTCGGTATACGGCTTATATGCTGTATATACCGAACCATGGTGCAATATTCCGTACAGCCGCGTAAGCGGCGGCGCGGATAACACGTTACCCTCGGTAAGTGGAATGAATATAATGTTTAGATTGGCTGCCGGGCAGCCGGTTAATTTAAGAAGGAGGGTTCCGATATGATAGAAATGGAAAAGCCGAATATT
Organism: Candidatus Ornithomonoglobus sp.; assembly: GCA_051874315.1. GTDB lineage: Bacteria > Bacillota > Clostridia > UBA1381 > UBA1381 > Ornithomonoglobus. The sequence goes on along the minus strand of JBJEFT010000116.1, from coordinate 2,018 downwards.
GAAGTTGTAGAATTGAGTGAAGACGGAAGATACGGTAAGTTTGTTGTAAGCCCGCTTGAAAGAGGCTACGGCACAACAATCGGCAATTCACTCAGAAGAATTCTGTTATCATCACTTCCGGGCGCTGCGTGCACATCGATCAAGATCGACGGTGTACAGCACGAGTTTTCAACGGTACCGGGTGTGGTTGAGGACGTTACGGAAATCATTCTAAACCTCAAGAAGATGGCGGTAAAGCTTCATAGCGATGGAGTAAAGACTGTTTACATCGACGCAAAGGGCGCGCAGGAAATTACAGCCGGCGATATCAAATGTGACAGTGACGTTGAGATTTTCAATCCTGATCTGCATATCGCTACGTTGAATTCAGATGCAAGATTGTATGCTGAAATCACATTGTCCAAGGGCAGAGGCTATGTTTCTGCGGAAAAGAACAAGCTTGAGCTTCAGCCGGTTATAGGTGTAATTCCGGTTGACTCTATTTACACACCTGTAACTAAGGTTAATTACACAGTTGACAATGTCCGCGTCGGTCAGTATACAGACCGCGAGGAACTCACTGTTGAAGTATGGACTAACGGTACAATAAAGCCTGATGACGCCGTATCGCTCGCGGCAAAGATCATGAATGAGCTTCTGCTCCTGTTCGTAGATCTTTCAGAGGATGCGAAGAATACGGAAATTATCGTAGAGAAGGAAGAAAACAAGAAGGAAAAGGTTCTCGAAATGACTATCGAGGAGCTCGATCTTTCGGTTCGTTCATACAACTGCTTAAAGCGCGCAGGTATAAACAATGTAGAGGATCTTACAAACAAGTCGGAGGAAGACATGATGAAGGTAAGAAACCTCGGAAGAAAGTCGCTTGAAGAAGTAATAGGCAAATTGAATGGATTAGGTCTTTACCTTAAGAAAGAAGAAGATTAAGTGAACAAATGAGATGCTGCGAAGCATATATCATTTGCAGCACAGCAAAACCATAGGTTTTGTCCAGCGTAGAGAAGGAGGTACGGTTATGCCGGGACAGAGAAAATTGGGTATGCCCACAGATCAGAGAAGAGCATTGCTTCGTAACCAGGTTACAAGCTTCTTAGAGAACGGTAAGATTACTACAACAGTAACACGCGCTAAGGAAACAAGAAGCATGGCTGAAAAGATGATTACTCTTGGTAAGAAGGGCACACTTGCAGCACGCCGTCAGGCATTGGCATTCATCACTAAGGAGGACGTTGTAACAAAGCTGTTCAGCGAAATCGCTCCGAAGTATGCCGACAGAAACGGCGGATATACAAGAATTTATAAGCTTGGCGAGCGCCGCGGCGACGCAGCTCAGATGGCAATTCTTGAACTCGTTGACTAAATAATTAAAAATAAAAAACACATCGCATGGCGTAAGCGCGCCGCGGCGATGTGTTTTTTGCGTTATTGGGAAATAATAATGAAGAATGGAGTGATGCTTTATGAAAATAACGAGTGAAATAATAAAAGAGTTTGAAGACTTGTTAAAAAGAGAAGAAAAGGCGCAGGCAACCGTAAGGAAATATTTACATGATATATGGTCACTGGCGGCATGGCTTGACGGGCAGGATGCAGACAAGGATATTATGCTGAAGTATAAGGAGTATCTGCGCGGACAGTACGCTCCGGCAAGCGTAAACGCGGCGATTTCTTCATTAAACAGCTTCTTTGTCTGCATGGGAGTTCCTGAGCTGAAGCTAAAAACAGTGAAGATTCAGAAAAAGATATTTGCAAAGAGCAGCAGGGAGCTTACGAAGCGGGAATATAAAAGGCTGCTTGATGCGTCCAAGGCAAAGGGCGACCGACGGCTTTATCTTATTATGCAGACTATATTTGTGACGGGAATAAGAATATCGGAGCTTAGATTTATAACTGTTGAAGCAATAAAAAGCGGAACGGCGGTCATTGACTGCAAGGGAAAGCTGCGCGAGGTATTTATTCCGAAGGATATGAAGTTATCCAGATGAGAAATCTCAAATTCATCAGTATTTATACCTGAACGT
>JBJEFT010000115.1:0-2387 GCA_051874315.1 Candidatus Ornithomonoglobus sp. | reverse complement strand
GAATTACCTTGTTAAGAACAATGTCAACTTTGCTACTCATTGCGTTGTTACGGATGTTGATTTTGCGGAGGACAGCAGCAGAATAAGCGCTATCCACCTTAATGATAACGGCACGGCAAAGACCTTCTATCTCAACAAGAATGACCTTTGCTTCATAACCAACGGCTCAATCAGCGAGTGCGCCGCCGTCGGAGATTATAACTGTCCCGCGCCGGAATACGAGGGACTTCCCGCTTCCGCCTCACTCTGGACAAAAATAGCGGAAAAGCGCGACGGCTTCGGCAATCCTGCCCGATTCTATACAGACGGTGACACGGAGATCATCTCCTTTACGATCACCGCAAGATCGTCAAAGCTTCTTGACTATATAAAGCAGTTTACCTGCAATACCGAGGCTCAGAGCGCGATAACGACCTTCAAGGACTCTCCGTGGGGACTTACCGTTTCTGCGCTTCCGCAGCCGTATTTCTCGTCACAGTCCGACGATGTCACGGTAATTTCATGCTACGGCGTCAATACTACGGCAGAGGGACGCTATATCGACAAGGAAATGCGCCATTGCAGCGGCGCGGAGCTTCTCTTTGAGCTTGTCAAGTATCTTAAGCTTGAGGACCGCTGGGACGAGATCACGGCGGATATAATTAATGTTATCCCCTGCGCTATGCCGTATGCCGCGGCTTCATCACTCCCCTATGCCGATGATGACAAGCCGCTTATCGTCAAGGACAAGAATATAAACTTTGCCTTCATCGGTCAGTTTGCAAAGCTCGGCGGCGGAATCTCATACAGCAGCGAATATGCCGTAAGAACCGCGCGCGAGGCAGCTTACCGCTTAACAGGCACAAAAAAGACCTCAGCGCCTCCGCCCAGAGCCGTTATGGCTTCATATGTGAAGATGTTCAAGGCGCTTAAAAAGTAAACAACTGTCCGCCGCACAGTCCTATTTACTTGGCGATCTGTAACGAATATTACTGTATACTATATAGTAGAATTTTATTATTTAACGGAGAATAACGATGGTATTACTTAACGGAAGTAATTTAAAGAAGATGTTTTTGGATGAAACGCTGTTTGACGGCGTGTCGTTTCAGGTTGCAGAGGGTGATAAAATCGGTTTTGTAGGCGTGAACGGCGCAGGAAAATCAACGCTCTTTAAGATTATTAACGGCTTGACGGACTATGACAGCGGTGAGATATACAGAAATAAGCTTACAAAGATAGGGTATCTGGACCAGTATACATGTGTCGAATCGGAAAATACAATAATTGGCGAAATGCTCACCGCGTTCAGCGAGGTTATTAACATAGAAAATGAGCTGGATGAGATACGATATGATATAGAGAATAAAAACGGCGATATAAACGCGCTTGTCGCGCGGCAGACAGCTTTGCAGGAGCGGTTTGAGGAGCTTGACGGCTACCAGTATAAAAGCCGTATTCGATCGGCGCTTATAGGTCTTGGCTTTACTGAGGAGGATTTCACAAGGCGCGTAGATGAGCTTTCCGGCGGGCAGAAAACAAGGGTGTCGCTTGGCAGACTGCTCATGTCAGACGCAAATCTTCTGCTGCTTGACGAGCCTACCAACCACCTTGATATTGAATCGGTTGAATGGCTTGAAGGCTTTCTGCAGAGCTACCGTGGCGCGTTTATCATAATATCCCATGACAGATATTTTCTTGATAAGGTCACAAACCGTACCTTTGAAATGGAGGGCGGCAGGCTCCGCACATATACCGGCGGCTACAGCGAATATGTCAGGCAGCGCGAGGTGGAACGAAAGACCGAGGAGCGCAATTATGCCAACACAATGCGCGAGATCGAGCGTCTTGAGGGAATTGTTGAGCAGCAACGGCGGTGGAACCGTGAGAAGAACATAAAAACAGCCGAGAGCAAGCAGAAGGTTATCGAGAAGCTGGAGAATACGCTTGTTGTTCCGCAGAGCGAGCAGGAGGATATACGCTTTTCGTTTAAGGCGCTGCCCGGCGGCGGTCAGGACGTCCTGATTACGGATAATCTTGGAATGAAATTCGGTGACAAGCGGATATTCAAGGGGTGCAGCGCGCATATTACAAAGGGCGAAAAGGTGTTCCTTTTAGGCTCCAACGGCTGCGGTAAGACCACCTTTATAAAAAACATTCTCGGAATGTACAAGCCGACAGAGGGTGATGTGAAAATCGGCGCCAACATCGAAATCGGCTACTATGATCAGATACAGGAAAATCTGGATATGGAAAAGACCGTATTTGACGAGCTTCACGACACATACCCCATGATGAATAACACACAGATAAGAAACGCTCTGGCTGTGTTCCTTTTTAAAGGAGAGGATGTGTTTAAGGAAATCAAAAAGCTTTCCGGCGGAGAACGGGCAAGAGTGGAGCTTGCA
>JBJEFT010000114.1:0-2393 GCA_051874315.1 Candidatus Ornithomonoglobus sp. | reverse complement strand
AAACAGAAAAACACCGTTTATTGTTCAGGAAGCGTACAGAACGGCAAGAACAAACATTATGTTCTCACTGGCAGGTTCAGAGGATTCATGTAAGCTGCTTTGTGTAACAAGCGCAAATGCCGGAGAAGGTAAAACAACAACCACCTTAAATCTTGCGATTACATTTGCACAGACAGGTTCAAGGGTGCTGCTTATTGACTGCGACCTTCGTAAGCCGAGAATACATCAGTATCTTGGCGTTGTGAAAACCGATGGGCTTACAACAATTTTATCAAAGCAGAAGGAGTTTGAGGATGTGGTTTATCATAATCTCAGACCGGGTCTTGATTGTCTTACATCGGGCTCGATTCCGCCGAACCCCGCGGAGCTTCTTGCGTCAGATGCAATGGAGGCTCTTATTAAGAAGCTTTCAGAAATGTATGATTATATCTTGATTGATACGCCTCCTGTAACAGTTGTAACAGACGCAGTGGCATTATCAAGACTTGTTACGGGCGTGATGATTGTTGTGCGAGAGGGTTATACCAATCATGAGAGTATAGCTCAGGCTCTTAAGCTTCTGAATATTGCGGAAGCTAAGGTTCTTGGTTTCTTTGTAAACGATATAGATGCAATGAGTATCAACTACGGAGCATACAGAAGCTCATACGGCAAAAAATACGGCTATCGTAACAAGGGTTACGGCGGTTACGGCTATGGTTATGGTTACGGGTATGGATATGGTTATTCATACAGCGATAATCAGGGAAGCGGATCAAAGCGATCTGCCAAGAAAAAGGACAGCAATGCAGCGTCAAGTCAGCCCTCACCGACTGACGAGTCAGGGGAAGGAGCGTAATTAGTATTGAAAAGGACTAACCTATGCTTTATAGTATGCGCATTGATGCTTCTTTTAAGCTGCGGCTGCAGTGATAAATCAGCTCTGAAAAGTGAGCTTGAGGGTGTTGAGCTTACATTGGAGCTGCCGCCTGTAACGAATGAAGGAAGTACGAGACTGTCCGAGATAGATGACGATGTATACCGGCAGCAGCTCGCGGCATGTGAGATGTATTATGAGGCATATGATATAACGAGGACCTCTGATTATGCTGAGAAGTATAAGGATGAGGTTAAAGAAAAAAGGGTAGGCTATTATTGCAATAAACGGCGTAAGGAGCTTCAGCTTGATATAGCTACCCAATTGCATGATAATGTATATGTCATGGTTAAATCTGTTCTGGATTGCGCAAATATTTCCGCTTATCTTAAGCGTGTAAATGCGGATGCGGAGAATTTCTATGATTATTATGCCGCTTATATGTATTCAGATGATCCGGAAAGAGCATTGTGTGATATACTTATAACATTTTACGAGAGATCTAATGTGCTCGCGTTCAGCTTCATGGCAGAAAATCAGGATGAGATTATAGATGCGGCGGTTAATGATATTATAAGCAATGCAAGAGCGACAGACAGCTTTAATATGTACATAGCTAAAAATAACGAGCTTATTAAGGCGCTTAATACTGTTTATGGCGGTGTGTCCTCGGAATACACCGAGGTTATTACGGCTGCAAATGTTGCATTGGCAAGAAAGCTTCTTGAATCGGATAATGATCTATCCGAGGATGATATAGATTCGCTGATGCGCCAGCTGGGTGAAGCTACCCCGGAGCCGGAGGTTACCGATGCGCCGACTGAGGAACCAACTGAAGAGCCTACTGAGGCACCGACTGAAAAGGCTACCGAAGTACCAAAGCCGACGGAAAATATAAAACCGACTGAGAAACCGGCAGCGGCAGTGACCAATCCTCCGGTTGTACATACTGCTGCACCGACAGCCAAGCCTACGGCAGTGCCGGAGACAGACACACCTACAGAAGCTCCGGAAGTATATTATTTCGATCTTGACTAATATTATATAAGAGGTTAATTTATGAAGAAAATCAGAGTCATATCAAGTATATTAACAATTGGTATCATGGCTTTGATTTTCTTTTTTTCTTATCAGAACAGCGCGGATTCGTCAGAGCTGTCGAGAGGAATAACATACAGGATTGCAGAATTGATTATTTCACTTACGCGCATAGAAAGCATGGATGCTGAGGAGCTTACGGTACTTATCCATAATTTTATAAGAAAGTGCGCACATTTTTCCGAATATGCGGCGCTGGGAATGTCAGCTTATGTAACTATAAGGCTTTCAATCAGTAAAACTGCCGGACGCGCAAGAATATACACAATTCTGTTCTGCATGCTGTACGCGGTGACAGACGAAATACACCAATATTTTGTTCCGGGGCGCGCGGAAAGAATATTTGATGTATTTGTGGATACCTGCGGCGCAGCGGCAGGGGTAATAATTGTTTCGATACTGATATTTATAATAAAAATTTACTGGAAGAGGAAAGGAG
>JBJEFT010000113.1:0-39691 GCA_051874315.1 Candidatus Ornithomonoglobus sp. | reverse complement strand
GGCTATGTTCCGTTTTATAAGGAAAATGAATACGCTGAAAGCGGCATGGTTATAAGCGAGCTTGGAGTTGGTCAGAGCAGCGAAAGAGGCGGCGAGGCAAAGGATAATTATGCTGAGTTCAAGGTGAATGTGTCGTCCGGCGGACTGTATAATCTTGCGATAAGATATGCTAACGATGAGCCCGCGCCTGTTATGATGACAGACGGCGGCAGTGAATATGTCCATCCGTACAATTTGGACCTTGTTGAGCGGTATGCTCAGATACAGATAAACGACAATGAGCCTGAAACCGTATATTTCAGAAATACTTTGAGCTGGGATGTTTTCAGAACGATGGATATACCCGTAAGACTTAGTGCGGGAGAAAATACCGTAAGAATTTATAACGATAATTCATATCAGATCAGCTCGCTTGTCAATTCAACAGCTCCTGAAATAGACACTGTTTCAATAGCTCCGCTTAATTATACAGGTGAGGAAATAAGTATAGTCAGCGAAACAACAGGAGAAGAAATTGACGCTTCATATCTTGACAGACTTATAAGTGAAGCGGCGCAATATATGACGGAAGAATATACCGATGAAACAGTCAGCGAGTTAAGGGCAGCAATACAGGCGGCTGACAGAACAAGTCAAAGCGCCGTCAACAAGTCCTGCAATAATATAGAAAATGCTATAAAGCAAATGAAGCTAAAGCCTGCTCCGATGTGGGGAACTTATCTTTTTGAGAATAATTCGGTAAGCGAAGACGGAAGCAAAACGCTTGAAACTGTGACATCAGCTCTTGCTGAAGGAGGCAGCATTGTATATTCAGAGGGCAGGGATGGCAAAGGAGTTGCCTTTAACGGCAGCTATGGGCTTGACCTTGGAATAGTCGGAAGAGAATTTACTGTGTCGGCTTGGGTAAAGGCTGATAGTCAAAGTGGTATGACTACAATATTCTTCAAAAATATGGGAGATAAAAATAGTCAGCACTGGGTTGGTATAACAGTGCCGGGAGGTAAAGCGACGGTTTGGCAGCACAATGGCTCATCGCAAAAATGGAATCAGGTAATAAAAGCTGAAAATTCCAGTGCCGGTGAATGGGCAATGTACACCTATACTGAAAAGAACGGTGTAGGCACGCTGTATGTAAATGATGAAAAGATTGGCGAGTTCAGCAATATGCTTGCCACGGATAAGGCATCTCTGTATATGGGAGCAACCTTCTGGACTGCAGACGCTTTAAAAGGAACAGCGGACGATTTGCTTATAAGTGATAAGGAATTCACTGCGGATGAGGTGAGAGAGCTGTACAATCAATCACTGCCGATTGTACTTAATGCTGTTTTGAAGGATGGAAAGGTTGAGTATTCGGTCAGCGGTAAAACCGACTATAACATATATGTAGCGCTTTATGATGATGGAGGCAAACTTGTTTCGCTCAAACTAAATGACATGCAGGATAGCTTTGAGCTTCCCGGAAAAGGTAAATATACTGTAAAACTTATGATATGGGACAATATGAAGCCAAGCTCCGACGCACAGATTGTAGAAATTGAAAATTTGTCATAAAACCGTAAGTGACCATAATATCTCACAAGGAGCAAGGTAATATCATGGACTTTAAAATAGAAAACAATGAAATATATTTTATATGTCAGGGCGAAATTGTGCGCCTGTCGGCATGTGGGAGAAACAGCATACGTTTTCAAGCGTCGCCCAACTGCTGCATAGAGAATATTAACCGGACGCTTATGCCGCAGAATGAGGCGGCATCCGCGCGTATTGAGAATAACCGCGCTATTCTTGAAACAGGTGATATGAGAGCGGAAATTTATAATAACGGAAAAGTCGTTTATTATTATCGCGGCAGGAAAATAATAGAGGAAAAGCCGGAGCTTACATTTGGTGCGCAGATAAGAAATTACAGGAATATCGCAAGCGGCTTATGGAAGGCGCGCGTCACCTTTGAGCCGAATGAAAACGAACACTTTTACGGTCTCGGACATGAGGCTACGGACTGCTTTGATTTAAAGGGCTGTACAATAGATTTACGGCATGTAAATGCGAAATGCGTAATTCCGTTTGTATATTCGTCACTGGGCTACGGTTTTTTATGGAATATGCCCTCGACCGGACGATGTGAATTGGCAAATAACCGCACAAGATGGACAAGCGATTGCACCGGGCAGCTTGACTATGTTGTAATGGGCGGCACGCCGCGCGAGGTGAGCGGCACGCTTGCGGATTTAACAGGTCATGCGCCTGTTATGCCGCATTGGGCGACAGGTCTGTGGCAGAGCCGTCTGCGTTACGAAACGCAGGATGAGGTGTTAAGCATTGCAAGACGGTATAAGGAGCTGGGAATACCGCTGTCTGTGATTGTAATCGACTACTTCCATTGGACGGAACAGGGCGATTACAGGTTTGACCCGAAATACTGGCCAAATCCAAAAGCGATGGCGGACGAACTGCATGACATGGGCGTGAAGCTTATGGTATCGGTGTGGCCTACAATAAATAATCATAGCGAAAACTACCGCGAAATGCTTGATAACAATATGCTCATAAGAACGGTGAACGGAACCAACAAGCTGTTTGATTTTTACGGACCGCAGGCTCTGATTGACCCGACCAATCCCGAAACAAGAAGCTTTGTATGGGATAAACTGAAGAAGAATTACATAGACAACGGCGTGGATGCATTGTGGTTTGATGAGGCGGAGCCGGAAATCCACCCCGAGCATTTTGATAATCTTATTCTCTTTGAGGGCAGGGGAGACGAGGTTGGACTCATATATCCGTATTACTATGCCAAGCTTGCATATGACGGAATGAAGGAAATAGGCAGAGATGATATAGTAACTCTTTCGCGGTGTGCATATATCGGCGCGCAGAAATTCGGAACACTTGTGTGGTCGGGCGACATTCCGTCAACTTTTAAAAGTCTTGCATCGCAGGTGAAGTCGGGGCTTAATATGGCTATGTGCGGCATACCGTGGTGGACGACCGATATAGGGGGCTTTTACGGCGGAGATATAAATTCTGATTACTTCCGTGAGCTGATTGTGAGATGGTTCCAGTACGGTGTGTTCTGCCCTGTTACAAGACTGCATGGCAGCCGCAACGGACATGACAGAACGCGGGATATAATCGAGCCGACAGGGGGAGAGAATGAGCTGTGGAGCTTCGGCGGCGAGGTGTTTGAAATACTGAAGGCGCTTGTCGGGCTGCGCGAAAGACTGCGTCCGTACACGGAAAAGCATCTGAGGATTGCCTCAGAGCAGGGGGTTCCCGTTATGCGCCCGATGTTCTATGATTATCCTTGTGATGAGGAGTGCTATAAGACAGGCGAACAGTATATGTTCGGAGATGATATTATTTTCGCGCCGATAGTAAATCAGGGACAGACGGAAAGAGAAGTATATCTTCCCGCGGGGGAATGGATCTTTGCAAGGGACAGGCAGGCTTTTCACGGCGGACGGAAATACTGCATGAAAGCGGCGATTGATGAAATTATAGTATTTATAAAGAAAGGTGCTGAGGTTATAGACATATTCATGCAGGCGTAAAGCTTATGGATATTGTTCAAAAATTTGATAATCGCAAATACGATAAAAAAGAACAGCCGATGGTAAATTAAATCTCATCGGCTGTTTCAGTGTTACTTCGGATAAAGCGGATTGTTTACTTTATAATTAAACTTGTTTTTATATTCCTGTAAATTATATCCTGTATGTTTTTTAAAAAGCCTGTTAAGATACCGGGGTGAAAAATCAAAATCATCCATAATCATATATATCGGGCGGTCGGTATGCTCAAGCGAGTCGCGGATTTTCTCAACTCGAAGATTATTTATATACTGCGTGAACGTAAGTCCCGTGGTATTTTTAAATACCGTGCAGATATACTGCGGAGCGAAGCTCAGCATATCTGCTACCTCCTGCAAAGAGGTGTGGCGGTACAGATGACGATTTGCGTAATTATACATATACCCGACAATATGGTTATCATTCTGAGGGATTTTTTTGGTTTTTAAAGCGGCGTAAAGCCGGAATACGCTTATAAGTGTGGTTACAAGGCGGCAGCGTATGAGGTAATCATAGCCCTGCTGAGCATATGAAAACTCATCAATAAGACTAACCATAAGATTTCTTATATCATAATGCGGAGTGTCATGGACATAGATGTATTCATGTTTGTAGTTTACAAAGTGAGAAAGCTCACGGAACGGCTTGGTGATTTTTTCATAGCTGTAGGGGAGCTTTTTTTTGTCAAATACGCAGACATACATACTTATGGAATGGTCGGCTTTGTCGGAGACGATACGATATGTAAGGTCAGGATTAATAAGAATAATATCCCCCTCCTCCAATTTTTTCTTTGAATTTTTAGTGGTAAATTCGCCGCTGCCGTGCGCAACATACACTAAAATCATCTGAGAACATTTTGCCGGCTGCATTTCGTGCGTTACAGAAGTATGTTCAATATATGTGCCGTTATAGTGCTCTAAAAATTCATCATCAAAATATAATGCGCAGTCCTCCATAAGAATATCCTCCTCAAATTTAATTTCCTATATAATTGTAACATATTTCAATACAAATGTCAAAGATTTTTATATAAACGAAAAAAAGTTCAAGATACATTAAAATCGTATCTTGAAACTTGGGAGAAGAGGATGTACAATAGATATAAAACAAATTTAGAGTAATGGCACGGACGAACCGTTTACTCTGATAAATTCCCTGAGAATGGGATTAAAAGAGAGGAGATTTTCAAAATGTTAAAACTAAAAAAAATTGTGTCGCTATTTTTAGCAGCGGCGGTATCGGTATCAACATTTACAGCGATGTCGGTTTCGGCAGGTGCAGCTGAGGCTCAGAAAACAGAAGCGCAAGTGACTCTTTTTAATCAAGCAGAGTCCGATGCTTTGGATAGTCTTAATTGGAATGGAGATTTTCAAAACAATGGAAGGCCACAGTTGATATATAAGGGTGATGAAAAAACATTATCAATGAGTTTTACAGCAAATGTGACAACGCTTGAAAAGATTGTTGTTAACGGTGCAACAAGAAATTCTGAAGTCTATAGTGTTAAAATAGGTGATAGTGTAATTGGAACGGTATCTCAAGGCGGAAGAAATAATTGGAATGATTATGATGTAGAAATTCCGGTAACAACTACAGAAATCGGCGATAAAGCAGTAACTATTGAAGATACAACGACGGAAACGTATATTAACAGTGTTACTCTGGTATACAGCAACAGTTATAGCTTAAGTTTGTTTGATGCTGATGGCAATATATCAAAATCCATCACATTTAGCGGCGATAAAAATGGAGATCAAAAGCAGTTAAGACATATTAATAATGGTACACAAGCGACACTTACATTTGATGCTGATATGACAAACCTTTCTGCTATTGTTATTAATGCAGCTTCAAAATACCAAGAAAAATTTACAGCAAAAATTGGCGAAGCTGAAATCGGCTCATGTTCTCATGAAGGTAGGAGTAACTGGAATAGTTATGATAATGAAATTGTTATAAACAGCACTGAAACAGGTGTAAAGAGCTTAACCATTATCGATGAAACGCAGGAAACATATATTAACAGTGTAACGCTTATATATGCGGAGAAGGAAGCAGAAACATTGACTGCTGATGTAGAAAATATAGGTGCATTCTCCGGTACAGAGGATTATGCAGAAACAACAGCTACTGCGTTTAAGACCACGGTAAGCGGTAAGGGAACATTCAGCACGATTTCGTGGACTATAACAAGCGGCAGTGAAGAGCCAAAGACAACAGAAAGCTACAATGTAGGAACAATAACTCTTGACGGCGATTCGGCGACAGCATTATTCGGTCTTGTTGTAAACGGATTGGATGACAGTAACGCTATTGCGACAGCGACGGTAGAATGATTCGGAGGTGTGAATATATGAAAAAGACATTTATAAGTCCGCAAATCAGCGTCTACAGATTTGGCTCTGTAAACATAGTGACAACAAGCGGCACAGAGCAGCAGGGAATACAGGCGGCAGCAGCAGCGAAAAAAATGCTTACAGATCAAAACGTAGAAGCGGAGAAAATCATGATGTTTACATGGTAATCTCATCTCTTTGTCATTAGAGAGAGACTCCCCTGCCGGAAAGGGACTATATGCAAAAAAACAGCGCAGTGCTTGCGCTGTTTTTTCGTGCGGACGATGCTGCCGCACCGCGTATTGCGGGCGCGGAAATTCTGCGGCTAAAAAACAGGAAACTTAAAATCGGTTCAGCAGAGTTTAAAATAGTATATTGATATAATCAGCCCTAATGATATAATAATAGTGACAGTAATAAAATAATTGTCAAATTACATTTCTCTCTTCTTTTAAACTGCGAACGGGCGTTTTTGCCCGTTCAGAATTTATTTATCGGATAGGAGCGAATCGGACTATGAGCGGAAAATTAATAATACAAGGCGATAAACTGTTTATGAACGGCAGTGAATTTTATATACGCGCGGGCGCGGTGCATTATTTTCGTATCCACCCGTCAGACTGGGAGCGCAGGCTTATAAAGCTGAAGGAATGCGGGTTAAATACCGTTGAAACATATATCGCATGGAATATTCAGGAGCCGGAGCGCGGCAAATTTATAAGCGAGGGAACGGCGGATTTTGAGCGGTTTATAGAAATTGCGGAGACTCTGGGACTGTATGTCATAATACGTCCCGGTCCGTACATATGCGCGGAATGGGAAATGGGCGGATTTCCACCGTGGCTGATGAATATTGAAGGCATTGAGCTAAGACGCGACAATGCGCCGTATCTTGAATGTGTGCGCCGGTATCTCTCATGGGTGATGGACATATGCCGTCCGCATTTCCTTTCAAACGGCGGCGGAATAATCGCTATGCAGATTGAGAACGAGTTCGGCGGATTCGGCAGACCAGACGCGGAATACCTTAAAAAGCTGCGGAAAATGTATCATGAGCTGGGCGCGGATGATGTGCTGCTGTTCACCTCGGACGGAACATGGAATGATTGTCTTGAAAACGGCTCTATAGACGGCGTGCTTATGACTGCCAATTTCGGGTCACATTCGGACGAGGCATTCGAAAAGCTTGAGCTGCTGAGACCGGGTGAGCCGAAATGCTGCATGGAGTTCTGGAACGGCTGGTTTGACCAGTGGGGCGTTGTGCACCACACGCGTGAGCCGCAAAGCGTCGTTGATGAGCTTAAGCGGATAATCGAGCAGGGCGGACATTTCAGCATATATATGTTCAGCGGCGGAACTAATTTCGGGTTTATGAACGGCTCCAACTGCAATCCGCACTTTGAGCCGTGTATCACAAGCTATGACTACGGTGCCGCACTCACAGAATACGGCGCATCCACGCGTCAGTATGAGCTGATAAAGCAAATGCTCACAGGAGACGGAGAAACGAGTGACGATACGGGTACAAGGGCATATCCTGCTGTAACAGAATTCATCGCTTCGGGATTGTTTGATAACAAAGATGTATTAGGCAGAGCATATAAAAACAGTCCTGTAAGAAGCATGGAGGAATGCTCACAGAGCTACGGATACATAATGTATGAGGCTGACATAGACGGTATGAGCGGTGAAATCGATATAGGCAAGCGGCGTGACCGCGTTATGCTCTATGCTGACGGTCGGTATATAGGCGTTCATGAGCGTGGAACGGATTACGCGCCGATATTTATATCCGGCGCGAAACGTCTTACAATACTGGTAGAAAACCTGGGGCGTGTAAACTACGGACAGCGCATATTTGACAGAAAAGGACTGCTAAGCAATGTGAAAATCGGCGGACAAGAGATAGAAGTCTACGATATACACTGCTTTGAAATGGATAAAATACCGCCGCTTTCGGAAGGCGTGTCATATCCGCAGCCGATAATATACAGAGCCGAATTTATCATTGATGAGCCTTGCGACACATTTTTAAGGCCGAGCGGCTTTACGCATGGCTTTGCCGTGATAAACGGCTTTAATCTCGGAAGATACCGAAGCATAGGACCTCAGCAGACCTTATATGTGCCGGCAGGTGTTCTTACAAAGGGACGCAATGAGCTTGTGATTTTAGATTTATATCCGGCGGAAAAGCCGCTGGCGGAATTTTTGGACAGACCTGTGCTTGACGAGCTGAAAAATGCTGATTAAACGATACGGCGCAAGTGTTGACAGAAGCTGAACAGATTTTACAAGTAAATAATTAAATATAATTAATAAAAACAATAAAAAGGAGGATTTACTTATGAAGGCAAAGAAATGTATGAGCATAGTGTTATCCGCCGCTGTAGTATCGTCCGCGTTCGTGGGAGTTTCAGCTGACAATACCCCTGACAATTCCCCTGTATTGTTCTCGGCATGCTTCAGCAGCGACGGAGCAATGGTCGAAAAGGGTAAGCTTGAAGCGTTCGGAAACATTACCTATGAACCGACTGACGACGGTAATTATGCAGCGCGTTTTGACGGAAGCTCAGCTTATTTCAATCTTACAAAAGAGGACGGAACTCCTCTTCTGAAGGGTGAGGATGAGATTACCGTTTCAATGCGAACAAAAAACGAAACGCATAATATAAACAGCTGGTTCTTTTATGCCGCGCCCAACAGCGGTGTGCCTAACGGCAGATACCGCATATACACCGGTATGTATTATGACGGCGGCAACACGATAAATTACGAGAGATGGGTTTACAACGACGGTAACGACAGTGAGAAAATAAAAACTCAGGGTTCGGCGGACTGGCAGAATATAGATGTTGTTATTGCAAGGGATCACACGGACTTGTATATTAATAACAAACTGATAGGAACGAGAGAATACAGCGGGCGAGAGCTGCAGACTATTCTCGGCGACAGTGACGAGCAGATATTTTATGTCGGGAGATCGGCATGGAATGACAGGGAGCTGTTTCAGGGTCTTATAGACAGTGTTTCGGTTTACTCGTTCGCGCCATCGATAGAGCTTGGCGATTTATCAGCTGTGACAGAGGATATACAGCTTACTCAGTCTGGGGGTGAGGGTTACACAATCACATGGGAAAGCTCAGATCCATCGGTCATAACTGATAACGGAACGGTAACGAGACAGGAGGAAACAACAGAGGTAACTCTGACCGCCACTATAAGCTACGGCGACAGGGCGCTTGAACGGGAATATATCGCCACGGTTCTCGGTACGTTAAGCTATAATATTGCCGGCGGAGACAATGTTACCTTAAACAAAACAGCCGCATCACCGGGAGAGAAAATCACAGCGTCAGTAACAGTGCCGGAGGATAAGGTTCTGGTTGATATGCAAGTGAACGGCTCAAGCTTTTTTGAAAATATGACGGGCAGCAACACCTTTGAGTTCACAATGCCGTCGGAGGACGTCATGGTAACGGCAGAATTTGAGGATAAGCAAAAGCTGCTTTCTTTCACCATGGACGATAAAAATGAAAGCGGTATCGGCTATTTCGGCGACAGCGGGATTACGATCGGGCAGAAGAATAACGCCGTTGATTTTACGGGCGGTTATGCCGCGCTTGATTCCTTTCCGCTGCGCGACAGCTTTACATTTTCCGCGTGGATAAATCCGTCGGAGTTGGGAACATGGGAGCGTCTGTTCGATTTCGGCTCAAACGAGAGTAATTATATATTCCTTACGCTCAACCAGGGCAACGGCGCTCCGCGCCTTGCGGTAAAGCATGACGGAGGAAACGAGGAGATTGTATACGGTACAAGACTGCTTGAAAGAAACAGCTGGTCGTATGTTACCGTTACTCTTGAGAATAAAACGGCAAAAATATATATAAACGGCAGGGAAGCCGGAACAGGCTCGATTAATTCGAGAATGTATGGGCTGCGCAATTCGGAGAAGAATTATATAGGAAAATCACAGTATCCGCGCGATCCCGTATACAGGGGCGCAGTTGATGAAATAGCAATATACAACTACGCGCTTACAGCTGAAGAGGTTAAAACGGAAATGATGAATACAATGCAGGCGATAAAGTCTGTTGAAAATCCCAATCTGACATTCGGAGTAAGCTCGGCTGTAATTCTGCCGGACAGAGTGAATGTTATATTTGAAAACGGCATTACCTCCTGCGCGTCTGTGACCTGGAGCGAGTCGGAAATACCCGACGGCAGCGTTGAGGGCGATTATACGGTTCACGGTACTGCCGATATTTACGGAACAGAGATAGGTATAACGGCTAATGTCCGCATTATCAGCGCGTCAAAGGATCCGAACTATTCCGTGGGAACAGCTATAAACTTTGTTAAGAATACGGGCATTGAATATGCCGACGCACTTTATAATATCACGGCGAAAGAAACCGCGGGAGAGGATGATCTGACGATAACCGTCGGCGCGTATGATGATCAGGGTACGCTTATCGGCGGGGAGCTGAGCAAAACCCTCACATCGGAGGAGGTTCGGTCGCTTGGAGGCAAAACTGCGGGCGTAAGACTGCCGCTTAAGGCATACGGGCGCGTCACGGTAAAATCAGCACTTAAAAGGAACGGAGATGTTATAGCGGAATGCGAGCGTGAAATTGTAAGCGCGTCAGATTATGCCGATTCCTCTCAGATTAAACTGAAGAACGGCAGCCGTCTTGATGAAAGCGAACGCGTGGGTCTGGGATATATCATGGGCATTGACCTGCCGCGGCTTGTAGCTCCGTCATATGAGGTTCACGGACTGACGCTTACCTACGAAGCTGATGACGAGGCTGTTAAGAACGGTGATAAAAAGGCCGGCGACAGGGTTAAACGCTACGGCGGCTGGGAGGCTCTCGGAGCGTGGAAGGCGAATAATGTTCCTCACAATACTCTTGCCGGACAGCAGATGGGACATTGGCTGTCATCAGCGGCAGTGTTCTACAATGATTTAAAGAATAATGAAGCTATTGCGCTTCCAGCCGCGTCCTTAAACGGAAATGACACCTCGGATACCGCTCCTGCGGAAAAGGGGGATATAACGGTTACTCCGCGTAATATTCACGATAAAATGGAGTATGTGATTGATAAGCTTGACGAGCTGCAGAACACGGATATACCCACCGGCTGGACGGCTACCGTTAATAAAGAATATATAGGCGGCTGCGACGAGATACCGTTTATAAACTGCTTCGCCGGAAACGGAAGCTGGCTGGGCAAATACTGGGTGCCGTGGTATAATATCCACAAGGTATATCAGGGACTTCTTGATGTGTACGATTATGCTGAGCCGGAGCTTGCGTTCAAGGCATACGGTGTGCTCAAAAAGCTGTCTGACTGGGCGGCAGCCGGCACGGCGGGGCTTAGCGATACGCAGATGCAGAGCGTGCTTAATATTGAATACGGCGGCATAAACGAGATTTTTGCGAGAATGTATGAGATTACGGGTGATGAGCTGTATAAAAACACATCGCGCCGTTTTACCCATGATTCTATTATCGACCCGTTAAAGACGAACAACACTGCGTCGCTCAGCGGTAAGCATGCCAATACTCAGATACCGAAATTCGTCGGAGCGGCTGAGCTTTATGAGCAGGACACCGCTGCCTATGCCGATTACAGAACCGCCTGCGAGAATTTCTGGAGGAATGTAAACTATGAGCGCTGCTACGCTATAGGCGGAAACTCCCTGGGCGAGTATTTCCAGCCTGTGGGAACGGAGGAATTGGGTGTTAAATCATGCGAAAGCTGCAATACCTATAATATGATGCGTCTTACGGAGCATTTATTCTCGTGGGAGCACAGAAGCGAGTATATGGACTGGTACGAGCGCGCTCTGTATAATCATGTTCTCGGTCAGCAGGAGCCTGAAACCGGCGCAAAGATGTATTTTGTATCCATGGTGCAGGGCACTCACAGGATTTATGAGCAGAAGTATAACGCGTGGTGGTGCTGCACGGGTACAGGCATGGAAAATCCGGGCAGATATACGCGCGTGACATATTTCGAGGACAATGACGATTTGTATGTAAACCTTTATATGCCCGGAACATATACATGGGCGGGCAAGGGTATGACCTTTAATGTGGAAACAAATTATCCATACGAGGAAACGGTTAAAATAACCGTCACCGGCGGAGATAAGACAGGGAATGTTAAGCTGCGTGCGCCCGGATGGCTCAGCGATCAGAATAAGCAGATGACCGCAGCCGTTAATAATGAGCGTAAGGCAGTATCGGACGGCGGTGAATACATAACGCTTAACGGTATTAAGAACGGCGATGTAATAGAGCTTACAATTCCCATGGGCGTGAGCCTGTATAAATCGCGTGATAATGTAAAGGTAGCGTACGAATACGGTCCTATGGTTCTCGCGGCAAAGCTTAACGGTACGATTAAGCCGTCATATGAGTATATCTGGGAGGAAAGAAACACCGCCTGTCAGCAGGTTGCGTATCCTGTACTCAGAACCTCTGACGGCAAGGGTATAAAAACAACTGACGATATAACGGAATATGTATCAAAAACAGGCGGATCGGGAACGCTTAAATTCACTCTTGCGGCGGATAAGAATTCTACCGGCAGGGACGTGGAGCTTGTTCCGTTTATAGATATTACGCATAATTATCACAATATCTATTTTGATATTGACACAGCTATTGACGACTATGGTATAAACCTCAGCAATGTTCAGCTTGACTATGTTGACCCGGACGGTCAGCAGTCGGAGCTTGGTCACGGAATGATACAGAGCACGGAGGAGACAACGGAGTTCCGCAGCCATTCGGTACAGGGGGCGGATAATAACGGGCAATACCGATATGCGTTCGGCGAGGGCGGCTTCTTCAAATATAATATGCTTGTTGATAAAAATGCTGAAAAGAATTATCTCATAATAAGATATTTCGATACCGACAGCACAGTTACCTGCGGCTCAAAAACATATGATGTCAAATTTAAGATATTTGCCGGAGATACGGAGCTTGTAATAGACGGCAATGACTATATGGAGGTAAAGGACGGCAAGGGCGGTTTTGCAAATAAGCTGATTGAAATTCCGCGTGAGGCGGTTCTTGGCAGCACGCAGACCGATGCATCGACAGGCCTTAACATTATCTCCATAAGGCTTGCGGCATATGATGAGGAGAGCTGCACCGTTCCGTACAGGAGAATGTATACAACAACGGATGATCCCGAGAATATGGGTGGAAATCAGTCTGAAAGGACCTTGCCGGAAACGGTAGAAATAACATCATCGCCAAGCAGGCTTTTATATACTTCGGAATACGGAGAAAATGCGGACTGCGATATGTATGTTGCTCTCTACGATAAGGACGGCGTATTGCTTGAAGTGAAGATGAACGAATCCGCAGGTGAATTTATAATAACCGAAGACGAAAAATATACGGTAAAAGTATTCTTCTGGACGGATATGAAAACAAAATACGATCCGATTGTACAAGAAATTCAATAGGGTTCACGCTTTTGGATACAATAAATTATTTTACGTTTCTTGGAGAGGAACTCTAAAAACTATTACACTTATTATATGAGGGAGAAGTTAAGATGAAAAAGAAATTAAAGCGAGTGATGCCATTGGCACTGTCGGCAGCCCTATTTATATCAGGTTTTACAGGAATCGAATCGTTGTTCAATACTGCGGAAGCAATAAATAATACACCTTCAATTACGGTAGATATGGCTGACGAAAAGCATAGTGTAGTTCATGGAGCCGCAGGATTCTTATACGGTATTTCAAATGAAGGCGTTCCTGATGTAAATACATTGACACCGTTAAAGCCAAAGGTTTTGGCTACAAAAGGCGCTCTCGGCACAGAACATCCGTATGGCGACGCTCTTGATGTTGCCGAAGAATTTTTTGAGGCCGGCGGACAGCAGGTGCAGATGTATAATTCCAATTACTACGGAGTGTTTGGTGTTACAGCGGAGGCGCACGATTATGCGGATGTGCTTACAAACGTTATATGCCCTGCGGTAGTTGAGTGGAAAGATAAAATGCGCGAAAAATTTCCGGATATTGATAAGATGCTTCAATACATACCTATAAATGAAAGCACTCCTATCAATGTAAAGAACGAGACTACAGGTGAAATTACACGAAATTATAATGAAGCATGGAAAATCTATTATGAAGCCATAAAAGCGGGCGATCCGGCTGCTGCAATTGTAGGTCCGAATCATTCGTATAACCCTTCATATGATGAAATGTACGGTTATTTATGCTTTTGCAGAGATAACAACTGCTTGCCGGATGTTATAACCTGGCATGAGCTTGATACGAGGGATCTAAGTCACTTGGACGTGAACGCGGGAGAAACATCAATAGAACAGTATCGTAAAGCAGCAGCGGCAGCAGGGGTAGAGGAAAAGCAGGTTGTAATAAACGAATATGCGGACTTTTCGGATTGCGGTGTACCGGGCAGACTGGTAAACTGGATTTCACGCTTGGAGGACAATGAGGTCTATGGCTGTCTCCCATTCTGGCATCAGGCAAATAATCTTAATGACCTTGCGGCAAGCGCCAATGAGGGCAATGGTGCATGGTGGGTCTACAAGAAGTATGGAGACATGACGGGCAAGACGCTTTCTGTAACTCAAAGCAATACAACCTATGACGGTTTTTACGGAATGGCGACTATAGACGAAAATAAACGCAGTGCATCTGTGCTTTGCGGCGGCGTTGACGGAGGCGCTGAAATTAATCTGAGAAATGTTGATAAAACAGGAATCTTCAGCGACGATGACTTTGTTCATGTAAAGGTTGAAGCATCATATTTTACAGGGTATCACGGTGCTGCGACAGATACAGTGACGATTATGGAGGGAACATTTCCGGTAAAGGACGGCAAGGTAACAATAAAGCTTGAAAACACTCTTTTTTCAACAGCCTATTATGTAACGATAACGGAAACAGAAGAAGAAGTGACCCCTATAACGGACAGCTACCGGGCGGAATACGAAGCTGAAAAGGCACAGTTTTTCGGTAATCTCATCGTAGACGATCAATATTCCCCGCTTGAAGCTCCGAGCTATTATTGTTCGGGGCGTCAGAGAGTCGGAGGTATTGATGAAGACGGAGAGGGAATTGAATATACCATTGAGATACCATATGACGGAAAATATAAGCTTGACTTCCTATACGGAAACGGCGTTGGATCTGCAAGAAATAATGCAAACAGACATAAACCGTTAAATATTACTCAGAAATTGATAATTGATGGAGAAGAAGAAATAATAGAGCTTCCAAATACGTTATTCTATTCTATGGAGAGTATGGTAACTAAATATGCGGATTTATCAAAAGGCAGGCATAAGATTGCTCTGAAATATAACGGTGAAGGCGGTGCTTTTCATGACGCTTTAGTTGTTTCCAATGCCGGAGCCTACGGCGAAAAACTGCCGGTGTTCCATAAGATATATGAAGCGGAGCAGGCTGATTTTAATGAATTTAATAATACCGAAAAAGCTGCGACAGAAAACAGCCTGCAGGATTTCAGCGGCAGCGGATATGTTACGGGACTTAATAAGTCGAAGGTTGAAAACGGCGGTGGAATACGCTTTGTAGCTGACGTCGAGGAAAGCGGTATGTATAATATTAATTATCGGTATATGTCTGACAGTGACGGAACGCTGTAGCTGTATCTGGATAATACTAATATCACATATACAAATCATCTTACCGATATTCCTCTTGAAAAGTGCGATACATGGCAAGAGGCACATACAACCATATACTTAAAAAAGGGTATAAATATAATTGATGTGGATACTACATCTGACACAGCAGTTGATTATATGGAAATATTCAGAGCGGCTGAGGACAATGCGGTAACTGTTGAAGCAGAAAGCGGAACGGGCAATTTCACGACAGCGGTTTCGGGCGATAAAACATATGTTGCGGATATGCCGGGTTCGGGAGATGCAAGAGAGAATAATTATCTTGAAATCACTGCGGCTGTTCCGCGCGACGGACTGTACAAGATGCGCGTTTTCCAGTCCAATAATGATCTTTGCGGCACCCATTCGTATAATATAAAAATTATAGACAAGTATGCCACATTTGAAGTCAACGGAGACAAAGAGAATGCAAAGCGATACTTTTTTCCGAATTCATTTTCCGATGATACCTTCCTTGAGAAGTCAATTCCGATTGAACTCAAAGCAGGCGAAAATAAGATAAGGATTTACAATGATGACAGCTGGCATGTTAAATGGGGCGGAAGCAAATCAGAACCCGGCACAAATGAGCTTGTAAATTATACTCCTAATTTCGATAAGTTTATAATCGAGCCTGCGACAGCAGACTCACCGCTCAATGACGAGGGCTTCACAGTAAAGTCATCAGCGACTGCAAACGGATATATTTATACGGATAAAACAGTTGCGCAAAAAGGCGATATCGTAACGGTATATATGATTCCAAACGGCATGGTAGAGAATGTTACCATAAACGGAGAGGATGTCACCGGCAGTGTTACCACAGAGGATAATAAAGTATACAGTGCTGCATTCACTGTAACTCGGGACACTGTAATATCTGCAGAGTTTTCCGATAGCTCAGAGAGTGATTATAAGACTGTTTCTGACGATAACGAATATGTATGGATTAATGGCAAGTGCTATAAAATAACCGGTGAGAACTTGTTTAAAAACGGAGATTTTGCGGATAACAGCGGAAAAGATATGGAACAGTGGTATACCGGAACAAATGAATCCGGACACCCTACCGCTGATAATTATGCAATGCCTAAAATAAATAAAGACGGAACCACGGAAAATCTTATTCAACTTACGGAAAGCGGAATATTTACTACCGGAGTATATGAACCTGCGGAAAGAACACCGTTCTATTACGGCAAAAACAATACGGGGACATATCTGGTAGATAACGTAGATGATGCAACCGGGGAGGAATGGCGTAAATGTGCATGGAACGGCACACATTCGCTTCTTGCCTACGTTCCTATAAAAGAAAACACAGACTATTATTTTAAATATAAGGGATGGACGTCCGGTGGTAATGCCGCTGTAAGATATGGCGCAATAGATATGGATGAAGGCGATAACTTCTATATTCCTAAAACCTATGCAGCAAATCAGAGCCTTAATTTTTGCGGTACGGGTTATCTTTCGTGCAATAACGGAGATATGCAGAATACAGGCGGCAATGCCAGGAATTATGAAGCTGTTATAAACAGCGGCGATGGCGCGGATTATTTCTTATTTAACTGTTATTGGCTGCAAATACCAAAATGGTATTGTGCAACAGACTTCGAGCTGCGCGAAATTTCAAGCAATCCGCTTATAGTTGTTAACGATGTGGCCGATGTTCCTGTAATAGAAATGGACGCGGGAAGGGAGCTTGTACTGCCGAATACAGTCAAGGGAAAAGCTGAAAGCGGAAAAGAATATGACCTTGAAGTAAACTGGCTAAATGCAGACGGAGTTAAGACGTACCGGGAGGGAGTATATACCGTAACGGGATATATAAATGTTCCCGACGGAGTGTATTGTGATGATAGATATATAAAACAGCGTGTAATCGTAAACGGCAATACAGAGCCTCCCACACCGTCTCCGATACCTACGCCGATGCCTGACGAATCCGACAGCGCATATCTGTTCGCGTATTTCCGCAAACCTGCAGGGCAGCGGGATGATGAAAGATTGTGCTACGGAGTGAGCCGCGACGGATATAACTTCAAAGCACTTAACGGCGGAGAACCGGTATTTGAGTCCGAACTTGGTTCCACTCATCTTCGTGACCCGTTTGTATTTAAAGGTCAGGACGGATACTATTATATTGTTGCCACTGATTTGTGGGGAACATCAACTCCCAATTCAACAATTGTAATATATAAGACTTATGACCTTATACATATGGTAGACAGCATACTGTTTGATTACAAGCAGTTTGACGGATGGGATGATATGTACCACGCATGGGCTCCTCAAGTCATATGGTGTCCGGAGCATGAAAATGAGGATGGTACCAAAGGCGCATATATGATATATCTTTCATTGGCATCGACTTCAACCGATGATAATATCGGATGTGTAATGTATCATAGCTTTACGACCGACCTTATGGACGCATCTAAATATACAGCGCCGGAATTGATGCTTGAGGGTGCAAGCGACGGCAGGTTTATTGAAAGCGGCGGAGCCATTGACGGTGATATTATATACGACAATTTAAATAATCGCTATCTTATGTTCTTTGCCGGTACCAGAATAGCCGAATGCGATAAGCCTGACGGGGTATTCAAGGTAATAGAAGACAAGACTGTGTTTGATATTTCGGCAATCGAAGGTTCAAATGCATATAGAATTCTTGGAAGAAATAAGTGGATTATAGGGGCTGACGGTACATCGTGGGGAAACGGATACAGATTGTCGGAAACAACAGATTTTGAAACCTTTACTCCGCTTACACAAAATGTAGACTATACATTTGATTTTACCCCGCGTCACGGCTATGTTATTCCTATTTCGGAAACTCAGCTGCAAATGCTTATGGATGAATATGGCGAGGTCGATTTTGAAGTGGATTTACCGCCGTTCTCTAACAATGCTGATGTGATTACTCAGTATGATTTTGAGGAAGAAAGTCTTGATAATATCAATGCGGTATTTAATGGTGAATGTGAGCTTATAACAGATGAAAATATAGGAAGCCGGACATTGCATACGAATGGCAGCAGCGGTACATATATGGAGATAAATGCGCCAAAAGACGAGCAAGGCAATACTCTGGAACGGTATACGGTTTCGTTTGACGTTAATAACAATACGAAAGGAAACTATTTCAACTTCTATATCGGCGACGGTTCAAGCAATTCCTCGGGTATAAATTACTTTGGAGTAAAGCTGGGTGAATATTTGCTTTTATCAAGCAAAAACACATCTACGGAAAATAAAATTTTGAAGCAGACTTCTGAAATTCATGGCAGCTGGCATCATGTTGATATTTCGGTATCAGACGGAACCGCAAAGGTGTATATAGATAAAAAGCTTTACGGTGTGCTCAGCGGATACAGAATGTCAGATGTAAACGCTGAGGTAATTCGATTCAGCTTCTCGCCGTGGAGCAAGGATAAGTATGCCGATGCGTATTATGATAATATTGTGATATATGATAATGCTTTAAGTACAGAGGCTGTAACTGCTGATTATTCAAAGCTTATAGAGATAGTGAGATGTGAAGCTGACGGAAATATACTTACCTACGAATATTCCGCAAGCGAAAATATTTCAAATTATGATGTGTATACCGCAATATATAATGGTGATGGTGTGCTGTTGAAATTAATAAAAAATCAATTGTCGGGCAGCATAGAAATCACAGAAGACACAGCAAAGGTAAAAGTTATGACCTGGGAAAAAGGTATGATGTATCCTGCAAGTACCGTAATTGAAACAGCTATAAATAATAATTAAAACAAAAAAAGCGGGAAATAGATAAAACATAAGCAGCAGTGCCGTATAACGCGGCACTGTTTTCTTTTATATAATAATGCCATGCATAATATTAAAATCGGTTCGTTCTATATTAAAACAGTGTATTAAAAAATCGGAAATAATGTTGTATAATAAATATAGCAAAAAACAGTCATGTATCTGACAAATGAATAGGAGGGTTTCTTATGTTTAAAAGAATTACAGCCGCTGTTACGGGAGCAGTAATGCTCATAGGCAGCGCGGCGAGCATGCCGATAGTGTCGGCGGCGGAGGGAGAGACATCAAGGCATCATTTAACAGCGGAATACCGTGAAGCAGGCAGGGGAATTGTGAAGGATCAGACGGACGGTTCAAACAATTCCCCGCAGATTAAAATTGTGGATTCGGAACCGGCTGCGATTATAGTCAAGGACGAAAATCTGAGTAAAATGGGATGCGCGTCCGTAACCTTTGCCCAGTGCGGCGGAAGTCTGGAGATAAAGCTCAGCGCGGTTGAAACGCCGGACTTGGACGCGGAAGGCACGCTGTTAGTTGACGAGATGATTTCAGATGTAGCTTACGACTGGAAGACGAAGGTATCACCTGAGTATAAATTCCAAAATCAGGTTCCGGAGGGCTGCGAGTATCTAAAGCTTGAATTTGCGGTGGCTAATACAAGGGATAACGCAACATATATAGACTATGTTGACCTTTCACCGCTTACTCTCGTGCAGTGGAGGTCAGTTTCAAGCGGTATGGTGCTTGATGTAACAGATGAGGGAACAGATAACGGAAATACGGTAATAGCTGCAGATACGGAGGAGAACAAAGCGTCACAGCAGTGGAGAATGCGTTTGGGCGAATCTGCTGAGGAGGGCTGGTATTATATCGTGAATGAGAACAGCGGCAAAGCTATAGGTATGATGGGAGGAACAATAGCTGCAGGAGCGAAGCCGGTGCAGTGGACAGCTGATAATTCCACGAATCAGTTCTGGCGTTTTGTTGAGGTAGAAAAGGACGGAAATACCTATTATAAAATCCTCAACAAAAACAGCAAACTTGTTCTTACCGCCGGCGACGATCTCACTCAGGAGGTTTGGACGGGCGATGACAATCAGTTGTGGGAGCCTGTTGAAATGTTAGGTGATTTTAATTACGGCAGCAAGTATGATGACAATTATTCAATTACAGGCGTTACGGCTGAAGCGGAGAACAACATTATTACATACAGCGTTATGTATACCTGCGGCGAGGGTATGGTGCTGAAGGTAACTCTCTCGGATGCAGACGGCGATATAGAAACAAAGACTGAAGGAGCGGGCAGCTTTACTATAACAAAGGACGGTGAATACACCTTGACAGCTTCACTTTATGCAAATGACGGCGCGGATGCGGAAAAGGTCTGCGAGGACGCGTCAAAGCTCCTCACTGTTGAAAACGGCGGCTACACTGTTATAGGCGCGAAATGGACATCGACAACGGAATCGGATCGGTGGGCGAACCGCGGCACGATAGAAACGCGCGAAGTAACATCTGAGGATATCGAAACAATAAAAACGGAAGCAGAAAACTATATAGCAGTTGATCAGAATACGCGTTATCAGACAATGGACGATCATCCGTGGGGCGGCTGCTTTAACGAGGCAGGCTGGTACACAATGGGTTCGTTGTCAGAGGAGCAGAAAAAAGAGGTTGTGCGAAGACTTTTCGGCACAGACGAAGACTCGCTTAATTTTACGGCAGGCAGAACGCCCATCGGTTCAAGCGATTACGGTGTTATTCAGTATACCTATGATGAAACGGTTGATGATTACGAGCTGAAGGATTTCAGCATAGAACGCGATAATCTGTATCTTATTCCGTATATTAAAGCGGCAATGGATTATGTTCCTGATTTACAGCTGTTCTCATCACCGTGGTCACCTCCGTCATGGATGAAGACTAACAATCAGCTTACAGGATACGCATCACCGAATAATACCATTGAAGACACGCCTGAGAATTTTGCATCATATGCAAAATATTTTGTCAAGTACCTTGAGGCGTACTCGGCTTTGGGAATTGATATTCACGCGGTAACACCGCAGAACGAGCCGACAATGGCTACGGCTTATCCGTCCTGCTTATGGACAGGCGAGCAGCTTAATGTATTCTTAAGAGATTATCTTGCGGACGCGGTTAAGGCGTATAACGAGGAAAACGGTAAGGATGTTGGGCTGTGGCTCGGAACATTTACCGATTCCAACAAATCCTTGGCTATGCCCACGTTAAAGGATGAAAAAACAAGCAAGCTTATAGACGCGGTATGCTTCCAGTGGTGGGGCGCTCCGCTTGCGACTCAGATTCATATGACGGATAAAAGCATGAAGCTTGTTCAGTCCGAAACAAAGTGCGGAAACGGACTTAATAACTGGCAGTACGCCGAGGAACAGTTCGACTGCTTCAAGGAATTTCTTGACGCGGGCATAAGCCAGTATTTCCTGTGGAATATGATTCTTGACAGCAGAGGCGGAAATAACGGCGGCGGATGGAAACAGAACGCGCCTATAACGGTTGACGGAACAAATATTCAGTACAGACCAAGCTATTATATTACAAAGCATTTCAGCTCAAATATAAAGGCGGGAGCAAGAAGAATTAAGGTAGAGGGCAGCAATCTCGGTGAAGGATCGGTAAAAGGATATGTACAGGATTTAAGAGCGATAGGCTTCCAGAACACGGACGGCGAAATCGTTCTTAATGTGAAGAACTCAACAGCAGCTGCAAAGGCTGTGACCGTTATAGTGAACAACGAGGCTTTTGATGTAACTGTGCCCGCACATTCAATAAACACCTTCAAGCTTGACGGAACATATGAAAACACTCCGGACGCGACAGAGGAAAAGGTGGTTGCGGAAACAACCGACATTAAGCTTACAAATCTTGAAACAAATTTTCTGCTCTCATGCGAAGGCTATAACAACGGCGCGGTTGTAAATACTACAACCAATCAGGGCGAAAGCTATCAGACATGGAGCCTTTCTGAAGCGGAAAAGGACGGCGATACACAGTATTACTATTTACAAAACTTCAGAAGTGATCTGGTTCTGTGTGTATGGGGTGGTTCCAAAGAAGAGAATGCCACAATTTCACAGTATGATAACACCGGTGCGCCGGATCAGATGTGGGCTCCGGAGTTTGTAGAGTACCGCGGCAGAACCGCCTATTATAAGATTATAAACCGAAACAGCGGTCTTGCGCTTACCGCGCTCGGCGAAAATGCGGAGGACGCAGCTAAAAGCTATCTTGTAACGCAGAAAGCCTATACCGGCGCGGCTAATCAGCTCTGGGCGGTAACGGTTGTAGGCGGTGACTGGGAATATCCGGACGCGCCGAGCGTGCCCGACGAGCCGTCGACCGAAACGGAAATAACGGTAAACAACGGCAAGTATACATTATCTACCGCTTTAAATAATATTGAGCCGGACAGTGTTGTTATTGCTGCTGCATACTCGGAATCGGGAGAATGTGTTTCGGTAAAAATAATTCCCGCGGAGAATAGTGAGGTAATATCGGAATTTGACGCTGATGAAAGAATTTCCGAATTCAAAATCATGGTATGGAATTCAATGAACGGTATGACTTCTGTCACCCCCTGTGAAACAAAGCTAAAGCCGTAATCAAGGACAGAAATAAGCGGCTGCCATAATTATATTAAAACACGGCAGCCGCATTTTCTATAGGAATATATAAGAAAATGATAAGAGGAACATTTAGTATTTAAAATAAGATAGGAGAGTGTATTCTATGAAGCTGAAAAGATTGTTATGCGCCGTCCTTAGCTCGGCAGTAATGGCACCGGCGGTTCCGGTTCTTGCGCAGCCGGATAATGCGGCGGATGAAGAGGACACAGCGTATCTCTTTGCGTATTTTCGCGACAATCGTGAAGAGGCGCTGTGCTACGGTGTAAGCCGTGACGGATATAATTTCAGAGCGCTCAACGGCGGAGAGCCGACTTTTACCTCAACCTTGGGAACAAAGCATCTCAGAGACCCGTTTATATATGAGGGACCGGACGGCTATTTTTATATAGTTGTAACAGATATGAACTCCGCTAAGGGCTGGGCGAGTCAATCCACTATCGCAATTTATAAAACAAAGGATTTAATAAATATTGACGATGAAATTCTGATTGACTACAAGAATTTTGATGGATTTGCCGATTGCAATCGCGCATGGGCTCCGCAGATTATCTGGTGTCCGGAGCATGATAACGGCGACGGTACTAAGGGCGCATATATGATTTATCTGGCGATTATGAATGCTTCCACGGCAGGCGAGCTCGGAACGATTATGTATAAGCATTTTGCCACTGATTTGATGGACGCCGATACATATACAGAGCCGGAATTTATGCTTACAGGTGAAGAAAACGGAGATTACCGTGCGGCAGGTGCGATTGACGGAGATATTATTTATGATGAAATAAATGACCGTTATCTTATGTATTTTGACGGAGTTCGCGTCGCGGCATGCGAAACTATTGACGGCACATATACCGAGCTTTCGGAGGACGGCGAGGGTATTTATCAAGGCGCGTCCCCGTTTACTTCGTACAGGTCTGAGGGTTCAAATATTTTCAAGCTTAATAACGAGGACAAGTGGATTTACTGCGCCGACGGCGACGCATTCGGCACAGGTTATCTCGTGTTTGAAACAACGGATTTTGTAAATTATAAGCAGATCGGCGGAAGAGGTGCAGAGGAAGTTTTAATCGATTATGATTTCACACCTCGCCACGGCTACGTAATTCCGATTTCAGAAAGTGAGCTGCAAAAGCTTTTTGACGAATACGGATATATTGACTTGTCGAACAAATTCTCCGATAATCCGCTTGACGGGTTAAAGCTGCCGTACACAGATTACGGCTATAAGATTTCGGGCAATATTACACTGCCGGAGGAGCTTGACGGAAATGTGATTGTATGGCAATCGAGCGATGAATCTGTAATCAGTACGGAGCAAAAGGAATTTACGGCAGAGGAAAAGGCTGAGTACGGCGAAAACTACACATCAATTCCGGCTGGCGTTGTAAACAGACCGAACGAGGATACAAAAATCATACTCACGGCTTCCATAGAGGCGGACGGTGTGACATATTCAAAAGAATATCCCGTTACCGTAAAAGCGAAGTCGGAAAAGACCTATAAGGAAATGGAAGAGGACGGCGACTTTAAAGCGTATCTTTACGCTTCGTTCATTGAGCCGGCGGTGTCGAGAAATTATCAGCAGACATTTTTCGCGGTATCTGACGATGGCTTGAACTGGTTTGACATTAACTACAACAAAGCAGTTTTAACCTCGTCAATGGGAACATACGGTCTGCGCGATCACTATTTGGTGCGTTCGCCCGAAGGAGATAAATTCTATTTGCTTGCGACCGACCTTGACGCGACCTCAGGAAGATGGGGTGATTTTTCGACAAATGGCAGCAAGAGTCTGATGATATGGGAGTCGGACGATCTTGTGCACTGGTCAAAACAAAGGATGGTGCAGATCGCGGATGATAATACCGGCTGCGCGTGGGCGCCGGAGACAATTTACGATGAACTGACGGGTGAATATATCGTGTACTGGTCGGGACATGATATCAATGAGAGCAGCGAGAGCTACGGCAAAAAGGTGGTATATTATTCAAAAACCCGTGATTTTTATTCGTTCACCCCGCAAAAGAGATTTGTAATCCCTGCCGAAACCGATGGTACGGAAGTCGGAACAAGCGACAGCTTTATTGAT
Source organism: Candidatus Ornithomonoglobus sp. (assembly GCA_051874315.1). Classification (GTDB taxonomy): domain Bacteria; phylum Bacillota; class Clostridia; order UBA1381; family UBA1381; genus Ornithomonoglobus. Next base: position 14,526 of record JBJEFT010000113.1, on the reverse strand, counting down.
ACGTCCATGATTGAGGGAAGCGACGGTAAATTTTACCGCGTTACAAAATATGAGGATGTTTCTCCGACCCGCGTGTTTATGGATGTTGCGGATCATCCTCTCGGAGCGTTTACAAGAGCGAATACAAACCTCGGCAATAATACTTTCCTCGGCACAGAGGGACCGGGGTGGTTTAAATTCAATAAGGATGACGCAGAGAAGTTGGGAGCTAAATACTGTCTGATGCTTGACGGCTACAGAGCTCCAAATGCGGGTGTGGGATTTTTTCCGAACACCATTGATGATTTGAACGGTCAGGAACAGTTCGATTTTACAAGAGTAACAAGCGGCTTCAAAATGCGCTCATATGCCAAGCACGGCGGAATAATTCCTATTACTCAGGACGAATACAACGCGCTGACAGAGGCATACCCGATAAGTCAGGCGGTTGATTTATCAGAGTATATAAATGCAAATAATAAGGTGTTCGATATAGCTCAGTCATATCCGAATTATCCCGACGGCTGGACGCTGCCGAGCGATAAGAGCCTTGATAATGATACTTATCACTATCTGGGAATAAACGGCGGCATGACAATGGGCGGCGGCTACGGCGCGGGAAGAGAGTGGACGGCGATTCAGTTTGATATGGCGTCAAATTCCGGCGGCGATAACATCATACGCGACATTGCCGGAAATGCCATAATCGGATACTGCTATGCGCCGGGCAGCGACGGATTCTGGGTAGGACACGGAGAAAGAAGCTTCGGCGGTACTGTAAGGGATGCATACGGTGTGAGCAGACTGCCGAATTATTTGAAAACAGAAGTATCTGACGGCTCGGACAAGGATAATACCGGACACAGAACATATACGCAGCACGAGATATGCACAATTATTATAAAGAACGAAACAGGAACGGTTGACTCGTATACGGGCGACTACTATACCGTTGAAACCTATATAGGCGGAGTTCCTGTAAGCACGGAATACTATTCGGGACACAGAAACGGCGTAGGCGCGATTGAAAGTAATAATAAACAGTATTACGGACAGCTGAGTATATACAGCAAGCCTGAGAAAAGACCGGATATTGATGCTGAAAATGAGCATTTAATATTTGCTGTAGACTTCAATGATAAATCGACAAACGCGCTTAAGGGTAAAGCGACAGGCTGCGGCAATATCGAGTATGCTGCCGGAGACGACGGCAGTCAGGCGGCTGTGCTTGACGGCAGCACGGCATATATTTCAGCGGCCAACACCGACGGCACGCCGCTGCTTAGGGGAATGGATAAAGCCGTAATTACCATGCGTGCCAAATTGGAAAAGGGTGCAACGAACGGCTGGTATTTCTATACGGCATGGAACGACGCAGCGCAGAGTAACAGAAGCCGCAGCTATACCGGAATTTTATGCGGCTCGGATGGTAAAACGGTTGCGGAGCGGTACAGAAACAATTCCGGCACACCTACAATAACCGCAAACACTTCATTTGACCGCTGGCATGAAATCACATATATAATTGACAATTACACAGCGGAGCTTTATATTGACGGCACATATGCCGGAAGCGCGGACTATGCAGCCTCAGGCGAGGACCATACACTTTCTACAATCCTCGGAAACGGCGATAACATAGTAACCTATTTCGGAAAAGCGAACTGGGGAAGCGGAGAATACGCAAAGGGTATGTTCGACGATATAGCGGTTTACGATTTCGGACCGAGTATACAGCTCGGAGATTTGAGCGATGTTAAGGAAGATCTGGCGCTGCCCACAGCAATTGAAGATGCTGACGGATATACAATTACCTGGGAAAGCTCGGATCCGGATGTGATTTCTGAGACGGGTAAGGTAACGCGGCCGTCAGACGGAAAGAAGGACGTAACTCTTACCGCAACCATTACCTTCGGCAATACTGTATTAACCCGCAGATTTGACGCGGTTGTAAGAGGCACAAACTATTATGACCTCAAATTGAATATTTCGGAGAATAAGGGTGTTGATATACAGGATAATATGTATGGCCTGTTCTTTGAGGATATCAATTATGCCGCTGACGGAGGACTGTACGCGGAAATGATTGAAAACCGTTCCTTTGAGCAGATATCAACAACGGTATCGAAAGGCAAAGAGGTAGCGGAAAATCCGGGCTACGCATGGAGCGCGGTAAACGGAACTATGGACTATAAGAAGGACAGTCCGTTAAATGAAAAGAACCCTACATATCTTGAATTTACAGGAAGCTCCTTTAAAAATCAGGCGTATAGGGGAATGTACATTGAAAAGGATAAAAAATACAAGGTGTCATTTTACGCAAAGGCTTCCGGATACAACGGAGCGGTAAGCGTAAAAACCGAAAAGAACGGAGTAACCGGCTTTGAGGGCATTATAGCAGACAGCGTAACGGATAAGTGGACTAAATATGAGAAGGAACTGACCGCGCAGAATTCGGTTCGATACAGTGACTTTATCGTTGAGCTAAGCAACGAGGGCAAGGTTGACTTTGATATGATATCCGTAATGCCGTCGGATGCGCTGAGCGGTGTGTTCAGACGTGACCTTGCGGAAAAGCTCAAAGCGATAAATCCGGGATTTTTAAGATTTCCCGGCGGCTGCGTTGTAGAGGGATATGATCTTACAGACCGCTATCAGTGGAAGAGTTCAGTAGGACCGGTGGAGGAAAGAGTACAGAACTGGAACAGATGGGCCGCTGATACGGCTTATCCGAACTACAATCAGACTTTGGGACTGGGCTTCTATGAATATTTTGAGTTATGCGAATATCTCGGCTGCGACCCGCTGCCTGTACTGAGCGTAGGTATTCCGTGCGAGTATCAGGGCGGAAGATACGGCTCCGCGGTAGAGATGTATAATGAGGACGGCTCATATACTGAGGAGTTTTACGAGTACATTCAGGATGCTCTCGATCTCGTTGAATTTGCAAACGGTGACACGACCACAAAATGGGGCAGTCTAAGAGCCGAAATGGGACACAGCGAGCCGTTTAATCTTACGATGATAGGCATAGGAAACGAGCAGTGGGTAATCGGAGATAACAAATGGTTCGAACGCTATGAAGCGTTTGAGAAGGAAATCCATAAGGTATATCCCGATATCAGATTGATTTCTACATCAGGACCGAGCGCGAGCGGCACAGGGTTCGACACGGCATGGAATTGGATAAGAGAAAAGCAGGCTGAGAACAGCAGCTTTACATATGCGGTTGACGAGCATTATTATATGAGCCCGCAGTGGTTCCTTGAAAATGACACGCGCTATGATAATTATGACAGAGGCACAAAGGTGTTTGCCGGAGAATATGCCGCGCATTCATCACTTTCAAACGATGCGGTAAAGAAGAACAATCTTGAAAGTGCGATAGCTGAAGCTGCTTATATGACGGGTCTTGAAAGAAACGCGGATGTCGTATACATGGCGAGCTACGCTCCGCTGCTGTCAAGAATCGGATATAATCAATGGGCACCCGATTTAATATGGTTTGACGATATGGTAAGCTATGCTACTCCGAATTATTATGTACAGAGTATGTATTCGAATAACAACGGTGACTTCACTCTCCGAACATCAGCTGTTACAGGTATGGACAAAATCTATCAGACTGTATCATATGACAAGGAAAGCGGAGATATTATTGTAAAGCTTGTAAATCCGTACGAGAATGATTTAAGAACGAGTATTTCCGTATCTGACGCATTTAAGCTGAGCGGAACGGCAGCTCAAGAGATACTCACGGGCGAGAGTAAGGCGGATGTGAACAGCATTTCAGATCCGGATAATATCAGTCCCGTTAAATCTGATATAAGCTTTGTAAACGGCGGCGATTACACCGTTCCGTCAAATACATTTGCCGTATTGCGTATACACACAAGCGGTGAAATCGAGGACAGACTCATTTCTGTAACGAGGTTTGAAGTAAACGAGGATTCGATCATATACGAGCTTACAGGCGGAGATTCATTCGACAGCGAGCTGTATGACGTGTACACAGTTGTTTATGACGAGGACGGTGCTCTGATGCAGGTTAGTAAAAATGCAATGAGTGAAACGGTGACAATTAATCCGGATAAAAACTATATAGTTAAATTCATGGTATGGGAAAAGGATAAAATGAACCCGGCGCAAGCTGTTATTGAAAAAGTCATAAATTAAGAATTTTCATAAGGAGGAATGAATTATGAAGTTCAAAAAGTTAATAAGTCTAACGGCAGCGGCTTCCATGCTTTCGGGCATGGCAGCCGCACTGCCGGCATCTGCCGAGGACTCCTCGCCTATGAGCATTTACGGCGGCTCCGGCGGCATTGAGGTTATTTCCGATCCTACGGGCGCGGACAAGGGAAATATCTTTTATCTCAACGGGTTTGATACAAACAGAGGTAACGACATAGTTAAAGGAAGAAATCCGTATATAGACATTCCGTCATCGTACCTTTATGATTATGAAAACGGAAAGTACACAATGAAGGACGAATGGACTGTGGCTTTTGACTGGTACGGAATGTCGCAGGGCTTCCGCTATGCTTTCTATACCGGTACAACGGATAGGTTCGGAAACGGCATAACAGGTATATACTTCTTCCCGGACAGCGGCGCGTCGTCAGTTACGGAGGGACTTGTAAATGATGAGAAAAAATTTACAAAGGACGGTGAGTATGCTTCCATAAAGAAGGAATGGCATAATTTTAAGCTTGAATGGAAAAATAATACCATGACCGTCTACAAGGACGGTGCGGTATATATTGAGACCGAGGGCGGCGGCTACGCGTACTCGGATGTAAAAGAACCGATAACACGTATTGGATACACTCCGTACCAGACAGATCCCGGCGCGTTCGCGTATGTTGATAACATTGTCATAACAGCCTTGGGTGAGGAACTTTTGAAAGATACGGCTGACGCGGAGTATGCTGAAATAGGTGATGTTCCTCCGGAGCCGGAGCAGCTTACTGTTTATAAAGACATTTCTGACGGAAGCGAAACACAAAGGCTTATAGACAGCCGCCCTGATGTCCAAAGACGCATGGAAAATCTCGACAGGGGACTTGTAGCTGCTTCAACAGAAGCATACGGCTTTATTTCGTGGCGCTGGCTCGGAACAGAGAGCGCGGACACTATGTATAATCTCTATAAAAACGGTGAAAAGCTGAATGCTGAGCCGCTTAATACGACAAATTACATAGACTGTGATGCGAGTGCGGGGGATAAGTACAGTGTTGCCCCTGTTATAAACGGAGAGGAAGGCATTCGCTGCGATGAAGCCGCGCTGCTTAACAACGACTATATCGGTATCAAGCTTGATGTGCCAAAGGGCGGAACGGTAATTCTTCCCGACGGACAAGAGCAAACCTACAGCTATAACGCCAACGACTGCTCTGCAGCCGATCTTGACGGAGACGGAGAGTTTGAAATAATATTGAAATGGGATCCGACAAACTCACGCGACAGTTCTCATTTAGGTGCGACCGGCAGCACAATCTTTGACGCGTACAAGCTTGACGGAACAAAGCTGTGGAGAATTGATCTGGGAATAAATGTTCGGAGCGGCGCACACGACACTCAGTTCTTATGTGCGGACTTCAATAATGACGGCAAGGGCGAGGTTGCTATGCGCACTGCTGACGGGACGGTTGCCGGAGATGGCACGGTAATAGGCGACGGAACAAAGGACTGGCGCGATATTAACGGCAAGAATTTAAGCGGCCCTCTCTACTTAACTCTGTTTGACGGCGAAACCGGCGCGGTTATTGACACGACTGATTATTATCCGCAGTCCGTTGGCGAGCGCAACGGTGTGAAATGGGACATAAATTCATGGGGCGATAACTGGGGCAACCGCTCCGAGCGGTATAATGCGTGCGTGTTCTATGAGGACGGAAAAACACCGTCAATGATGTTCGCGAGAGGCTATTATGCGAAAACAGTTCTTGCGGCATACAGCGTGAGGGACAATAAAATAGTAAACGACTGGATTTTTGATACCGATTTCTTGGACGCTGATGAGGCAAAAAAATATATCGGTAAGGGCAACCACTCCTTATGCGTTGCGGATGTAGACTATGACGGTAAGGATGAGATAATATTCGGTTCGGAGACATTTGATGATAACGGAACACCGCTGTATACCGATAATGAATTATACCACGGTGACGCGCAGCATATGGGCGACTTGGTTCCCGACCGTCCGGGACTTGAGATTTTCACAGTTCACGAGGGCGGAACGTACGGTCACGAGATGAAGGACGCGCGCACAGGCGAGATTTTATGGTCATCGCCCAAAACCGCTCTTGATGTAGGACGCGGCGGCTGCGATGATATAGACCCGACTCATGCGGGCGCGGAAAGCTGGTCGTCAATCGGTCTGCTTATTGCAGCTGACGGCGAGCTTATAACAGATAATTACAGCATACCTGCGAATTTCCTGGCGTGGTGGGACGGCGATACGGGACGCGAGGTTCTTGACGGTATAAATATTTCAAAATACAATCCGTATACTTATAAGGTTGAGGATATATTCTCAGCGACAGAGTGCCATTCAAACAATGCGGCAAAGTCAAATCCGTCGCTTGCCGCCGATATTATAGGCGACTGGCGAGAGGAGGTAGTATACCCGACTCTCGATAACTCGGAGCTTAGAATTTACACTACCACAATTCCGACAGGGTACAGAATACCCACGCTTATGTCAGACAACCAGTACAGAAACTCTGCAGCTGTTCAGAATGTAGGCTATAATCAGCCGACTCATGTTGATTACTGCTTGGGTTACGATACAAAGTCGATACCTGTGCCGCAGATTTATGTTGTTGATGAGGATGGAAACGAGATAAGAAACCCCGACCTTGCAAAAAAAGAATGGAATATATCAGACCTTTATACAGGAGCAGTAGTGGAGCTTGCGATAGGTTATCCCAAGGCGCTCATAGACGGCGCGCCGTACTATATTGACGGCGATAACACACTTGCGCCGTATATTGACAATGATAGGACGATGGTTCCGATACGCTTTATATCCGAGGCGTTCGGCGCGTATGTTACATGGGACGAGCAAACGAGAGCAGTGAAAATTCAGAGTCCTGATGCCGATATTATAATGACAATAGGAAGCGAGGATTACACCGTAAACGGAGCGGCAAAAACGATGGATGCGGCTCCTGAGATAAAGAGTGACAGAACCTTTATACCGCTCAGAATGGCGGCTGAAGCTCTCAATAAAAAGGTTGAATGGAACGATAACGGAGTTATTGTAATAAGCGATGTTGAGGCAACGACAGACGCTGATGCGATATTGGAAACAATTAAAACATCAAGGGCATTGCAGCCGAAGGGCGACAAGGCATATGTAAACGGCGAGAAAATGACCGGCACGCAGGCTGGCGTGACACAGGTATATACCGACACAGGCGACGGGCGGGCCGCGTGCGACCTTAACTATGACACCTCATGGAAGTCGGACGGCAGGGGCATAATAATGATGCGGACGGATAAAAATCCGATAAGCGCGGTTATAATCAAGTTCGCGGACGGCAAAGAGCATCCGTTCAGGATTTATACACGCTATGATATTCCTGAGGAGGATCAAAAGGATCCTTCAAACCGTGACGGCTGGCAGAATGTAATTGAAGCGACAAGCGACGGCAGCGATGATGCTCAGACATTTATATTCTCCGTGCCGAAATATGTTGACTCAATCAAGCTTGAACTGCTTGATAACGAGCCTTGCGAAATAACCGAGATGAGCGCAATAGGTGTTCAATAATATAATATAATATAATATAAGCCGGAGAGGTCTGAGATGCAGACCTCTCCGTTTTTTGTCGGTATATTATTTGCAATTAATTAAAATTGGTTCATCTCACATTAAAAATGTATCTTGGATTTAACGGCTATAACTACTATAATAGTATTAGAGAAATTGATAAAAAGGGAGGAAGCTTTGTGAAATTTAAAAGAATTATAAGCTTATTGATCAGCTCGGCAACGCTTTCAGCGAGCGGCTTTGCGGCGGTGCCCGCAAGCGCTGACGGAAACGGGGACTGCACCGCATACCTGTCTGATGAATTGATGGACGAGGAGGGGGGCGATGATATGACAGACGGACTTTTTGACAGTCCGCTTGAAAGTCTTACTTTGCCGTATACAGCGCATGGGTATAAAATTGCGGGCAATATCACGCTGCCTCAGGAGATTGACGGACAGGCAATCACATGGACTTCAAGTATGCCGGATGTGATAAATACCGAAGCAGAGGAATTTTCAGCCGAGGATAAAGAAAGATACGGAGAAAACTATACTGAAATTCCCGCAGGCGTCGTAACAAGGCAGGCAGAGGATGTACAGGTAACGCTTACCGCAAGCGTGGCGGGTAATGGACAGGAATATACAAAACAATTTGTTGTAACAGTAAAAGCTGCTCCGGAAAAAAGCTATGCCGAGATGGATGAGGACGGAGATTTCAAGGGCTACCTCTACGCATCGTTCATAGAGCCGCCAAAGGATGCGAACGGACAGCAGGTATATTTTGCATCATCGGACGACGGTCGTAACTGGACCGATTTAAACAGCAACAGGCCTGTTCTGACCTCAACCCTGGGAACAGGAAGCACTCGTGATCATTATATAATCCGTACACCCGAGGGTGACAGATTTTATCTAATCGCAACCGATCTTAACTGCTTTGAAAGCGGTAAGACATGGGACGACTATGCAAAACGAGGCAGCAAGTATATCATGGTCTGGGAAACGGACGACCTTGTAAACTGGTCGGAGCAGAGAATGGTTAAGATTGCCGATGATTACACAGGCTGTGCATGGGCACCGGAGACAATTTACGATGAGCTGACGGGTGAATACATAGTGTACTGGTCTGGACACGATATTAATCAGGAGAGTGAAAGCTACAGCAAAAAGGTTGTATACTATTCAAAAACAAGAGATTTCTACTCCTTCACACCGCAGCAAAGATATGTCCTGCCGACGGCGACGGACGGTGTGGACGAGGGTACTAGCAAGAGCTTTATTGACACAACCATGATTAAGGGAAGCGACGGAAGATTTTACAGAGTTACGAAGTACGAGGAGGTTTCCCCGACAAGAGTGTTTATGGATGTTGCCGACTATCCGCTTGGTAAATTCGAAAGAGTCCGTACCAATCTTTCGGATAATACATTTTTGGGCACGGAGGGCCCAGGCTGGTTTAAATATAACAAGGATGACGCGGAAAACTTCGGAGCTAAGTATTGTCTGATGCTTGACGGATACAACGAGCCGAACAAAAACATAGGTTTTTTCCCGACTACAGTTGCGGACTTAAACGGCGGAGGTGATTTCACGTTCACAAGAATTACGAGTAATTTTAAAATGCGTACGAACTCAAAGCACGGCGGGATTGTACCTCTTACGCAGGAGGAGTATGATAGAGTAAACGAGGCATATATAAAAGCTGAAAAGGCTGATTTGTCACCGTATACAAGCGAAGTCGACAAATCATTTGATATATCGGACTCTTATCCCGAATATCCGCCCACATGGACGCTGCCGGATGATAAAAGTCTTGATAATAATGATTATCATTATTTAGGCATTAACGGAAAATCAGTAATGGGCGACGGATACGGCGTTGGCAGCGAATGGGTTACAGTTCAATTTGATATGGCTGCCAATTCCGGCGGAGATAATATTATCCGTGATATAGATGGAAAGGGCATAATCGGCTATTGCTACGCTCCGGGCTCGGACGGCTTGTGGGTTGGTCACGGAGAACGGTCATACGGAGGGAGCGTCAAAGACACGTATGGTGTAAAGAGACTTTCAAACTATTTGAAAACTGAAAGCGGAGACAGGTCAGACAGAGATAATGTGGGACATTCCATCTATGCTCAGCACGATATATGCACAATTATAATGGAAAACGCAGAGGGAACAGTCGATAATTATACGGGCGATTACTATACGGTAAAGACATATATTAATGAGGAGCTGTTAAGCACCGAGTATTATTCGGGTAACTTCAACGGCATAGGTTCGATAGAAGTTAAAGCAAAGCAATATTTCGGACAGCTGCGGATTTACACAGCTTCCAAGCAAAAGCCGGAAATCGATACCTCAAACAAGCATTTATTGTTTGCCGTTGATTTCAACGATGAAACGACAACTGCTAAGAAAGGTATCGCAACAGCCTATGGAATCAATGAATATACAACAGGAAATGACGGCAGCAAGGCAGCCGTATTTGACGGCAGCTCATCGTATATTTCCGCGGCAAGGTCGGACGGCACGCCGCTTCTGAGAGGTACGGATAAGGCAGTCATTAATATGAATGTAAAAATGGAGCAGCCGACTACTACAAACGGATGGTATTTCTATACCTCATGGAGCGACGGCGCTCAGAACAACAGCCGCCGGAGCTATACGGGAATATTTTGCAGAGGCACTAACGGAAACACCGTAGCGGAACGGTACAGAGACAATTCGGGAACACCGACGATAACTGCGGACACATCCTTTAACAGCTGGCATGAGGTAACATATATCATTGACGGCTATACGGCGGAGCTTTATATTGACGGATGTTTTGCGGGAAGCAAGGACTATAAGACATCGGGAGAAGATCATCTTCTTTCCACAATCCTCGGAACAGGCGATGACATAGTGACATATTTTGGAAAGGCAAACTGGGGAAGCGGGGAATATGCCAAGGGTGCGTTTAATGATATTGAGGTATATGATTTTGCTCCGAGTATAAATCTCGGAAGGCTTGACAATGTAAGGAAGGATTTAGAGCTTCCCACGCCCACAGAGGAAAAGGACGGATATTCGATTACATGGGCAAGTTCAAACGAGTCTGTTATATCATCGGACGGAAAGGTGTCGTGTCCTGCCGAGGGAGAGGAAAATGTCACTCTTACAGCCACGATTAAATTCGGCAGCACAACGCTTACACGCAGCTATGAGGCAACGGTAACAGGTGGATTATATGTGGACATAACGGCGGACAGCGAGAGAAACATAATATCCTATGATATTGATTTGCCCGCAGATATAGGCGAATGTGATACCTATACCGCGCTTTATGACGGTAATGGCATACTTCAAGCTGTTAAGAAAAACTCTCTCAAGGACAGCTTTTCGGTTAATCCTGAAAGGATTTATAAATTGAAGGTTATGTGTTGGAAAAAAGATACTGTGATACCGGCGGTAAATTCTGTGGAATACACTGTTTCCGAATATAGACTTTTAAGCTATGTAACGAACGGAACGGAATATACAGGAGTTGCCGCGCCGGCTATAGGAAACAGCCTTCATCTTGCTGTTTCCGACGATGGCGGAAAAACATACAATCCGCTGAATATGGGAATAGGTGTGCTGTTTGCAGAGGCGGATTACACTGAAACAGTAACAGGCATTCCAAAAATATTCATAGACCCGTACCTTTTCCGTTTAAAGGACGGCGGCTGGGGAGTGATAGCAGCAAGAGCTGATGCAGCTAACGCGGCGGACGAAACGGACGGAACGGCGGTAGTTTACACCTCGGAGAATTTGACAGACTTTGAGCTTTCGGGATACTTACAGCTTGACACAACAGCGGTGTCACAGCTCCGATGCGATTATGACGGCAGCGTATATAAGATATCATGGACAAACGCAGACGGAGAACGAAAATGCGGTACTGCTGCGGATTTCGAGAATATATCAGACACACGGATTTCTGATTCCAAATATATTCGTCCGGAGTCGAACATAGCGATAGCCAAAGGAACAAATTCGATAGCAATTACTAAAACGGAGTATGAAATGCTTATAGCAAGCCTCAATGCGCCGGAGAATATAGGCGTTAAGAAGCTTGATGATATTACAATACCGGTAAACGGAACACTGACGCTTCCTGAACGGGTAACGGCTCTTTATAATGACGGTTCAGTCGCTGACTACAATGTTGTATGGGACGCGGCGGATTTTGACTCTTCGAGTGAGGGAGAATACATAATCAGCGGCACGATACAAACGAAAGACTATCCGAGCAATATGATTCCGAAGAGAGCCGATCCGTGTATGTTGAACATGGACGGAACATATTATTTTGTATCCACCCGCGACAATGGGCAGCAGACAGTTATAAATATCCGTACGGCAGACAGTATAGAGGGCATTGCAAGCGCCGAGGATCATGAGATTTATGCGGTCACAGCAGATGGTGATCTCGTATGGGCGCCGGAAATTCATAATGTTAACGGACAGCTTATTATCTTGACTGCAATAGGTCATCGGTGGTATAATGTTCAGAGTCATGTTATGATGCTTAAAGATAACGGCAATCCGTTAAAGGCGTCTGATTGGTCAGAGCCTGTAAGAATAAAAAAGAAGGATGGAACCAATTATCTGATTGACAATGGAATAACGCTTGACATGACCTGTTTTAACTATAATGATAAGTGGTACTATTCTTGGTCGCATCGCGTTGTCAGTGACATAATGGGCAGTGCTGATATTTATATTGCGGAATTTGATCCGTCGGATTTCACTAAGGTCACAAGTGATATACAGTCTGTTTCAAAGCCCGTATACGGCTGGGAGCGTACGCCTACGGAGGTTGACGAGGGACCGTTTGCCATCAAGCATAACGGCAGACTGTATATGACTGTAGCGACAAACGGCTGCAATCCGACATATGCTATAAAGCTTCTGTCGTTGAAGGAAAATGGTGATCCGTTAAATCCATCAGACTGGACGGCAAAGGGCTATCCGCTCCTTGCGACAGCATGGAATGCTGCGGAGCCCGGACCGGGACACAGCAGCTTTACAACAGATGAAAACGGTGATGCTGTTCTGATTTATCACTGGGGCAGCAAAGGCACTAACAGAACAACAACAGCCAAGCGAGTTCATTTTAATGCTAAAGGTGAGCCTGTATTGAATATTCCGAGAGGAGAACAGGTTAAGTCCGAATACTTAAATGTATCTGTTAAGGTGATCGTGGAGTAAGTCGATATAAGCGGCGCAGAGTATTTATCGTGAAAAAACCCATGCGGACCGGGTTTATATATATATAAAGGAGGGATGGCGGACAATTTGAACAAGGGATTATTACTTTTTGCTGAAGATATCGCTTATCTGAAGCAAAACAGATTCATCATACGAGCGCGGACTGACGGACTGCGCTCGTATGCTTATAATTATTCATTATAATATAAAATGGACAGGAGATACATCTTATGGAAGAAAATAAAATAAAAAACGGCAATCCGATAATTGACGGGTTCTATGCCGACCCCGAGATTGCCTGCTTTAACGGAAGGTTCTATATTTATCCCACAACAGACGGTGGAGTAGGATGGAATTCCACTCTTTTTCATGCTTTCTCATCAGAGGATTTAGTGAATTGGCGCGATGAGGGAGTAATATTTGAGCTTAAGGACGCGGTGTGGACAAAAGGCGTTTACGCGTGGGCACCGGCTATAGCGGAAAAGAATGGAAAATACTATCTGTATTTCAGCGGCGAAATGAAGGACGATACAAGAAAAAGCATCGGTGTTGCCGTATGCGACACTCCGGCAGGTAAATTTAAAGACAGCGGCGCGCCGCTTATTGACAAGAATGTAACCGGAGTGGGTGAGCATATGATTGACCCGTCAATATTAACGGACGATGACGGGAAAATATATATTTACTGGGGAAATACAGATCTTATGGTATGCGAGCTGAATGAGGATATGATAAGTCTTAAGGGTGAGATTAAGAAAATCACACCGCCGCATTTCCGCGAGGCTGCATATGTTATAAAAAGAAACGGGATATATCATTTTATGTGGTCGGAAAACGATACAGGCGAGCCAACCTATGAGGTGCATTACGGTACGGCAAAATCACCTTGGGGTCCTATAGAGGGCGACACCGTAATATTGTCGATGAACAACACAAACGACAGTCGCATCAGAGGAACGGGACATCACAGTGTGCTTAATATTCCCGGAACAGACGAGTGGTATATCTGTTATCATCGTGTAAACCTTGAACGTTACGGGCATATTACAAGCCGCAATTCCGCCGCGGGCAACCATAGAGAGGTGTGCATTGACAGACTGTATTTTGACGAAAACGGATATATCATGCCTGTCAAAGCAACGCTTGAAGGAATACAAGAGCCGATCAGATTAGGAAGTTCTCTTACATAAAAATGTCTGAGAAATACAAAAAGTCCTACATAGAGATGCAGCTGTAACACAGAAGGTGTTTCGGATGGGTTGATGAATATTGAGTATGCAGACGGTACTCAGGCTATGGCTTGGGTGCCGTTTTTATGTGTGTCGGGCATGGATATAAGGCTAAATAAGAATTTGAAATGCAACATGACAGATGAAGATATATATATATATATAGTGGCAAACATATAGTTAGGATTGTACAGACAATGTGGAATGAATGTAGTCAATTATTTGTTATCACCAAGTATACGAGATACGTATGAACGGTGCAACGGGAGATGGAGGGCTAATGCCCTCCGCCTACCATATTTAATTTAATATCTTT
>JBJEFT010000112.1:0-2421 GCA_051874315.1 Candidatus Ornithomonoglobus sp. | reverse complement strand
CCGCATACCGACCGGAAGATGTAACGGTACAGCTTGTAAGAGATACCGCGAACCTGTACGACAACAACGCTGTAAGGATTGATATCAGCGTAAAAGGCTCGGAGGTTTATAATCTGGGCTATATACCGCGTAATCTTGCTTATGTAGTATCAGCTGTACTTGATAAGGGTATCAAGCTTACCGCGGTATTTAAAGAGGTCAGAGGACGCTATGCACGTTATATGAACTATGGAGCAGTAATTACATTACAGCTTGCTTAAAAGAAAAAGCCTTGCATAAGCGCCAACTTACGCAAGGCGGTATACCCACCGGAGGCGGACATACAATAATTTATCACGAAACTATTGTATCACAGCCGCCTCCGAAAGTCAAGAATTTTTTAGGAGGATTTTTTATAATGGATTATAGTTTTATTCGTTCAATTGCAGAAGATTACTGGAATGGGGAAGTATGTGATATAAGTCAAAACACGCGAGAGAAAGAGGCTTTTTATGAAACATACATAACTCCTGAATTTGAGAAGGACTATGCAGCCGGCTTTAAAATGGACGATATGTTTTTAAGTGCTATTGCAGCGGAGAAAGGCTTGTCTTTCAAAGACGGCTTCAGGGCAGGGGTTGCAATGATGATAGAATGTTGTGTGCCTTCCGGAAAGGCGGTATCAGCATGAACGAGTTAACATTAGTTAACATTAATTGAATCAGTAAGCTTTGGCGACAACTGCCGGAGATCATAAAGAGTGTTTTGTGATAAAATGACCGCTGACAAGCCCGGGCGGCTTATATTCCGCCGCCGGGGCTTGCCTTTTTATGGTGTCGGAAATGTCCGCTATATTGTCACTATAGCATAACTACGGAAAACTTACGGAATTCCACTGCTACCGTTAAATATATTTTTACCATAGCATTTCTAAGCAATCTTCTCAACTGCATATCGCTTTAGCGCATTTTTGCGCCGTTTCAATAATCCCCGAATTTCTCAAATATTCACGTTCAAGAACCGTCTTTTCAGTTGAACTTGTCCACGTATTATTAAAGGCACGAATGCCTCTGTGTTTGTAGAACAATGTGCAGCGGTCAAGTTCATCGCCTATTATTTTGCGTATCATTTTAGGGTGTTGTAAATATCGCAATCCCTGTTTTTTCAATATCCGAACACGTTCGGGCGAAACATTAAGCCTTTGCCCGATTTCCGAGTATGTCAACCCCTGAAAGTAATAAGACTGTATAACTTGCCGTTCGCGTTCCGGCAGCTCATTAACAATAGTATGTAAATATCGCTGTTCATCCGCCTCGGCTATATCATTTTCAAAGTCTATCGTATTGTCTTGTATAGTGTCGGCGATTGTGAAATCCTCGCCCAGAGGCTTATAAATTGTTTCTACGGGCATTACAGCCTTAAGAGTATACTTTATTGCCTTGATGCTTAATCCTGTTTTGCGGCTCAATTCCGCCGTTGTTGGCATGCGGTCAAGCTGCTGCGCCAGCTCATTTTGTGCGCGGCTGATTGTATTCGCCCTGACTGCCAGATATTCCGGGATATGCCGTATGTCGTGATTGCCTCGCTTTATAGCCTGCCGTATATGGTAACCGGCATAAGTAATGAATTTATATCCTGTGCTTTCGTCATATCCGTTTACCGCTTCAACAAGCCCCAAATAAGCGTTTTGTAATGCGTCCTCGTAATCGTTTATATCCGGCTGTAATCTTTGCGCTATCATTCGTATAATAGGCTTGTTTTGCTCATATAAATCAGACATAAGCTCGTTATGTCCCTCTTTTATCTGCTTAACAAGTTCTTCATTTGTCATTGCTTTTCCGCCTCCTATATGGTATAATATAACTATGATAGCGGAACTTTTCCGCCGCTCTGAATACCATTACCGAATAAAAGCATATCAGCGGCGGCGGAAAACGTTTTTTTATTCTGCGCTTTCTTAAATTCCGTCTTGAATAGCTATCCCATTCTTGTTAAGACTGTCAAGTGTTTCAGCTATTTGAAGTAACGCTTCTAATTTTGCAAGCTCAACAATTTGATCTCTGTCAAGCCCGGGATGTAATCCTGCCAGTTCTTTAATCAATTTCATATAATTCATTTTGTTTTCTCCTTATTCTGTAAATTTTGCTGTGTTTGGGGATTTTGGGGCAGGGAATTTCCTATTCTCCTTTTTACTTTTTATTTTTTATATTTTTATTTTATTTTTTATTTTTAAAAATAAAATGCCCCAAATGCCCCAAACGTATGTTTTTTCCGACTGTTACGCCGTTTTTGAGCGGGGCATTTTTTAAAAAAATCATGCCCCTTTGGGGCGTTTGGGGCATTTAAAGCTACTTAGATGGATGGGTTTTACTTCCTTTATATTACTTATATTGGCAATTTTTGTTGGCACCTGGTCACAAGCAAGGGCTTTGGGGCAAAATA
>JBJEFT010000111.1:0-2426 GCA_051874315.1 Candidatus Ornithomonoglobus sp. | reverse complement strand
TTAGCGCGGATACTCTTGTCCGCGAACAGGCGCGCCGCCGCGAGGAAAGACTGCTCGAAGAGCGCAGCGCGCTCAGTTATGCAAGACGTCAGGGCATAGCCGAAGGCGAAGCTAAAGGCAGAGCTGAGGGAAGAGCTGAGGGAAGAGCCGAGGGAAGAGCCGAGGGAAGAGCTGATATGATTGCTGCTCTGAGGAAGCTGGGAATTGACGAGGCAACCCTACAAAAGGCGGCGGAACGCATAAACTAATCAATGAAGAGTTACGGGAAGGGGCTGTATCAAAACTAAATTATTGTTTAGCGGCGAACCTCTCAGTCAGCCTTCGGCTGACAGCTCCCCTTAAAAGGGGAGCCAATGCTCCGGCGGAGCTCTGCTAAAGGCTCCCCTTCCAAGGGGAGCTGGCACGGCGCAGCCGTGACTGAGAGGTCGTGTATGTATATAAACAATAATTTAACCCCAAATCAGCATACAAAACACAAAGCCCCGTCCGAAAAACACCTGACGGGGCTTTATATTTCACCGTATAAAACGGTTATTTAGAAAGCGAACAAACTCTTGTAGCTTGTTGTCTCGACATTGGCTGTACCTATTTCGTTTTTGGCGTCGATCGCGTTTGAGCCTCCCTCGACGCTGCCGCCTGATACCGTTATAACATTCTCGTCCGCAAACTCCGTTATTCTCATTGCAGGCTCTGTATACTTTTTCATTCCGCTTTCCCTCCTTACTGAGCGTTTAATTCTACTTTTTGTACTTTATTCAATTCTTCTTCTGTTCCGGTTATGATAAAGCCGAAGCGTACTGTGCCGCCGCCGCTTACCTGCGGAGCGGTAAAGGTAAGGTCCTTAGATACCGATTCGTTGTTTGTGACCGTCCATTTAAGACCTGTCGGAATAATATATCTATTGCTGTCTATTTCAGCATAATATGAATCCGCAAAGTCACCCTTGTCGGTGTTGTGATACTCTTGCTTTGTTCCGGTTGCGTTAGCGTTTGAGAATGCCATTACCGCGTAAACGGTCATGTCGCCCGTTACCGCTGTACCTGCCGTAAACGCTTCTCCGTCTGCCTCATTTGTCTTAGACCATTTATAAAATGCGTAACCTGCATTGGCTGTCGGATTTACCGGCATTTCATATATTCCTATTCCTGACGGATTTGCATATTTTATCGCGTATTCCGTATTGTCCTCTGTCGCAAAGGTCACCTTGTAAACCGTCTTTGCGGTGTCACTTGTAAGAACAGGTAAATCGTCTCCGACTATCATCTGACCCCAGACAAGAGCGCCCTCGCTCGTTGAACCTTTTAAGAGATATGCAACCTCGCCGCTGCCAAACTGTGCTGTGGTTTTGCCCTCGACATCTGTAACTGTGCCACTATTATCGCCGACAGCATTTCCGCTGTATTTATCACTGTCATAATAGCAGTTTGTGATTGTGCTTTCATAATCATTATATCCGCACACGCCGCCGACAAAATCTAAACCGCTGACTTCACCGCTGTTATAGCAGTTTGTGATTGTGGCATTTTCATTCATTCCGCACACGCCGCCGACCTCATATACACCGCTGACTTCACCGCTGTTATAGCAGTTTGTGATTGTGCTTTCATAATCATTATATCCGCACACGCCGCCGGCACAAGCGTCTGTTCCGCTGACTGTTCCTGTGTTATAGCAGTCTATGATATTGCCCTGATAATTATATCCGCACACGCCGCCGACATATCCACCACCAAAAAAATATGAATCAACAACGCCGACATTTTTTATTGTGCCGTAGTTATCACCGAACAAGCCCACATCGTATGCGTCAGGATCATTAAAATACAATCCGCTTACGGTGAATCCCTGTCCGTCAAATGTACCGGTGTATGAATAGTCATCATCGGTATCGTAATCATACCAGCCGATAGACGTCCAGCTTCTAAAGCCGCTTGTGTCATCAGCAAGAGTGCCGTCGGATTTCAGCACACCGGTATTCACTGTAATATCTGCTGTGAGAACTGCGTTTGCTGATGTGTTCTGTGTTCCGGCTTCCTCGATAACTCTTTTATCATCACCATTTACAAGAGCCGCAAACCAGTAAAGCTCTTCCGCCGTACCAATCTGATACACGCTATCGGAAATTTCCGGCTGTTTCAGACCGATTTTACTTAAAACAGGATAATCTTCATCTGCAGGCTGTATCCAGACTGAGCCGTCATAAGTGGTTTCGCCTATCGTACAGCCCTGTGAAAGGAGATAAGCCACCTCGCCGCTTTGGAACTGGGCTATGGTTTTGATCTCGCCCTCTAAGCAGGTAAATGTTGTGTTCTCTGCCGCACAGGTGTCAAGGTAATAGCAGTTTTCGATTGTGCCGTAATTCTTTCCGCACACGCCGCCGATATAATTTTCTGTTCCGCTGACCTCGCCTGTGTTATAGCAGTTTG
>JBJEFT010000110.1:0-2427 GCA_051874315.1 Candidatus Ornithomonoglobus sp. | reverse complement strand
TGGGCGCATACAAATATCAGTTTATGGATTTGTCGCATTATAATGGTATAAGCGAAGCTGAGCTTGCAAGATTCCTTGAAGACAAGGGAACCCTCAGTGGTCAGGCTGCGACATTCATAGAAGCGGCAAGGGAATATAATGTGAGCGAAATGTACCTTGTTGCGCATGCATGCCTTGAAACGGGTTACGGTACCTCAACGTTGGCTTCAGGTGTGGAGGTAAACGGAACAAAGGTTTATAATATGTTCGGTATTGCGGCATATGACGGCAGCGTTGTTTCATCGGGTTCAAAAAAGGCTTATCAGGAGGGCTGGACCAGTCCGGCGGCGGCTATCAGAGGCGGCGCAAAGTGGATAAGCGAGAATTATATAAATGCAACGAACGGCAACAGGCAGAATACACTTTATAAGATGCGTTGGAATCCGGATAACCCGGGAGTGCATCTCTATGCGGGTGATATTGCATGGGCAACCACTCAGGCAACAATTTTGGAGAGACTTTTCGCGCAGTTCCCGAATGCGTCGATCGCATATGATATACCGGTATATTCCGGCTCAAATGCGGCTGTCATAGACGATGCGGCTGCAATGGCAAATACAGTAAACAAGTAATGGTAACGGAGCCGTACACAGTACGGCTCTGTTATGTTCTAAAAACGGATTTATTAAGGAGTTAGTGGTCATAAAAATGGAGAAAACACCTTTAGCATTCAGAACGCATGTTTCAATCTTCGGAAACACAAATGCGGGAAAATCATCGCTGTTCAATAAGCTTTTAGGGCAGGAAATGGCTATTGTTTCCGAGGAACGCGGAACGACGACCGATCCGGTAACAAAGGCTATGGAGCTGTTGCCTTACGGACCGATTGCGCTTACGGATACCGCCGGTCTGGGAGATACCACTGTCATAGGAGGCAAACGCACGGAAAAAACGGAAAAGGTTCTTGAAAAAACAGATTTTGCAATTTATGCGGCGGACAGCATGGATTTTGACGAGGATGCGTACGGCCGCGCAAGGGACGCCTTCGAAAAAAGGCATATAGGACATATTCTCGTGTTCACAAAGGCAGATTTAATAACAGATAATATGCGGGAGAAATATAATAACGCTGTCTTTGTATCCGTCAATGATGACAGCAGTATTGATAAACTGAAAAAGATACTTGTTGAGCGTCTGGGCAGACTTGCGCCGGATGAGCAGACTATGATAGGAGGCCTTCTGCCGGCAGGTTCAACGGTGGTGCTTGTAATACCAATAGATTCCGAAGCGCCGAAGGGCAGGATTATTCTACCGCAGGTACAATTTCTGCGGGATTGTCTTGATCACGGAATTAAGGCGGTGTGCGTAAGGGATACAGAGCTTGAAGAGACTCTTAACGAGCTTCCCAAGGTCGATCTGGTTGTCACCGATTCACAGGCGTTTAAGTTTGTCGCGTCTGTTGTTCCCGAGAATATAAAGCTCACATCCTTTTCAATGATGATGGCAAGCATGAAGGGAGATATTAAGGCGCTCATAAACGGCGCCGAGGCTATTAAAAATCTGAAGGATGGAAGCCGCATACTGATGGCGGAGGCATGCACGCATAATGTGTCGCATGAGGATATAGGCAGGATAAAAATCCCGAAGCTGCTGAGACAGTTTACAGGTAAGGAGATTGAATTTGACTATTACGTTCATCAGGATTTTCCAAAGAACCTGAAGGACTATGACCTTGTTATCCACTGCGGCGGGTGCATGATAAACTCTCGTTCAATGATAAACAGAATTGAGTTCTGCCGTGAGGAGGGCGTCCCCATTACAAATTACGGCGTTGTACTTGCATATGTAAACGGGATCGCCCAAAGAAGCCGTGAGATTTTCGGATTATAACCGATTAATACAATAATTCATACAAAAACACTTGTTTTTGGTGGTTTTTTTGTTAAAAAAAACGGTTATTTAAAGATAACAGCTTGTGTTTTTTCTGTGCGTATGATAGAATATATATATTAAAGTACATTAAAGCGTGAACGGAGGTATATATATGGCGGATATTATTGTGTACAATCAGGAAGAACTTGACAGGGCTTTGGCGTTAGGTATTAAGAGTATTACCTTGTGCGCGGGAGTTTTCATTGTTCATAAAACAAAGGATGTGACCTTTGACCGTATCGGACCGGTCAGAGTTGAGGTGTTATGCAGCAAACCGGAGGCAGAGGCCGCAGGGATGGTCTTTATTGATACATATCCTACATACAGATCCGCCTATGCAATGGAATCACGGGCTTCAATGGCTGTTGTAGCAGCGTTTTCCTCCGGTTCATTTTACGGTTCCGGATCAGGCAGCTTCCTTAGCGGTGGCAGCGGCTACGGGATAGGAAGCGGCTATGGAGTCGGCAGCGGTATAGGCAGCGGAAGAGGCTCAGGCAGCGGTTCATTCTTTTATGA
>JBJEFT010000109.1:0-2429 GCA_051874315.1 Candidatus Ornithomonoglobus sp. | reverse complement strand
CGTTTTCGGCGGATTTTTTTATTGGTTACTGTTCCTGAAAATGATATAATATAATGTAATAATATAAGAAAAGAGGGAGAGCAATGCTTAAACAAATACTAACATCAATGGCTTCTGCCGCGGTTATATGCGGCGCAGCTTCGGCGGCATATGCGGCGGAAGCCGATATTGTGAAGCTTACACATCAGAACATAGCGGGCAGCCAGACCTGCTATTCGGGTGATGATCTGATTGAAACAGAGATCACCGAAATCCCTGAGGTATATTTCGGTATGCGCATCAATAAGCCTGTATTCGGAGTATATGTCAGGATCACAGCGGAGACTGCGGAGGATGTAACAATCACAACAGAGCAGTACAACGCAAAGGGAAAACTGCTGGATACCGATATTCAGACGATAAACGCTGCGGCGGGAGAAAATGAATACAGTGTTAAGCTTGACCATGTACGCAACGCGGCAAGCCTTAAGGTATATGCCGACGGCGAATACATAGGCGGCATTGACAACAGCGGACAGGTTCTGACGCTCACGGAATATCCGGCGGACTATGAGATATACCAGCGCGGCGCGGACAATACCGCGGCAGTTACGTTTGCCGGACATATAAGTGACCCACGGACGATTCCGCCGTGGGCGACCCAGATTGCCGTATGGAGCGACGGTACGGTATTTGCATGTGTTGACAGCGGAAATCTCTACGCGGCGCGCTACGATGAGAACGGCGTTCTTTCGTCTCTTGAAAAAACCGTGCTTACAGACGGCAGCGCTCAGCTTGAAAACCCGGAGCTTGGAATGAAGCTGTATATCTGGGATGACGATATGAAGCCGCTTTATGACGTATGGGAGGTAACTTCATACGCGCCGGACAATGAATATGTACCGATAACCGTTACTGTTGACGGTACCCAATACACCACATACCCCGACGATGACGGCAATTTCTCATTGGAGATCACACTTGAACCGGGACTTTATGACGCAAGCCTTGAATATGCAGCAGCCGATGAACCCATCAATATGGAATTCAAGCAGTTCGGCGTAGGCGATATCTGGGTAGCCGCAGGTCAGTCAAATATGACCGATATGGGCGCCCTGACAAGCGGCTATGATTATGAATCAGAGGACCCAATCCCCGAAGGCGTACATATAATATATCCCGAGGACGTGACCTGGCAGAGGATGACGCATCCGGCAGGCGAGGGACGGTTCTTTAAGACAGGTATCCGCACATCTCCGGTAACCTCATTTGCGCGTGAGCTCAACGAAGCGACCGGTGTTCCGATAGGCATTGTTCAGTCCTCGGTCGGCGGAACAAATATATACCAGTGGGCAGAGGGCGTGCGCCCCGGTGATGAGAATGACGGCTATCTCGGAAATGCTCTTAAAGCATGCTTTGACAATAAGGCGTCAACCGACATCAAGGGTATCATATGGTATCAGGGCTGTAACGACACAATGAACGAGAACTACGCCTATAACTATGAAAGCCTCTGTGAAACACTGTTTGCGCAGTTCAGAGCTTTCTTCGGAGAGAATACTCCGATTATAACGACACAGATCAACGACGCAAATCAGGATTCCACCGCATCGCTCGGTTATTACGACGCATGGAGCTATGTAAAGGATGTTCAGCGCCGCTATCCCGAAACACATGAGAATGTATATGTAACAGGAACCGGCGCATATGATCTTGGCGATACGATCCACAACAGCGCAAAATCCAACCTTCAAGTCGGCGGCGCATGGGCAAAAACAGCCCTCAATAAGGTATACGGCATGACAGATGTTGTATGTGAGCATCCGACTGTTGACAGCGTTACGGTTACAGGTGACAATGAAATAACAATAGTATTTAAGAATGTCGGAGCCGAGGGACTGTATTTAAGAGAGGATAACAAGTACCTCGGAATAACCAACGGACTTGTCACGATCCCGCTCGGCGATCTTAAAAAGGAATTTACTGTACGCATGGGCGGCAGCGCAAGCCTTACAGCCTCCAACAGCGGCAAGGGCACAGAGCTTGAGATAACCTCTGCGGAGCTTGTAAACGGCAATACTGTTGTGCTCACAACGGATGAAGCTCTTAACGGCAACATAGCAGTTGACTGCTGCTACGGCAAGCGTTTTGTTCCCACGCTCACCGATAAGGCTACAGGCTGGTCGGTGCTTGCGTTCTATAACGTAATGGCGCAGTACCCCGACGCATCGGAGCCTCAGTCGCCGGTTGAGTTTGCCGCAACAGATACAGCATATATCTATCAGTATGACGATGCGGCAAGCGATGAAAAAATGTATCTTAACTACTATAAGGACGCGGTCGGCTATCCGGTAATGAAATTCGATCTGAGCGGAATTGACAAGGAGCATATCCAAAGCGCGTCGCTTAATATTTACACTAACGATATTAACAAGGACAGAACAGGAACC
>JBJEFT010000108.1:0-9529 GCA_051874315.1 Candidatus Ornithomonoglobus sp. | reverse complement strand
GTCGGAACAAGACGGCGGTTTTTAAGGATTTCGTCAAGCTCCCTCTGTTTGTCCGGCATTACAGTGTCAAGCCTGTCGTATATGTTGTTCCAGAAGGCGTCAAGAATATCCTGCACACCGTCGCGGCAGCTCAGCGTATCCGCCGTTGTAACAAGAATAAAATCCTTATCCGGCACACACAGCGCAAGCTGCCCCGCCATGCCGTACATCATATAGCTGTTATTTCTCGTTCTCCAGAACTGCATACCGTAGCCCTGACGCTCATCCGGGAAGCTGCCGCGTGTTTCCGTCCTAGACTGGTAAGAGGTCGCCGCCTTCAGATACTGCTCATTAAGGAGCTGCTTTCCGTTATACCGTCCGCCGTTCATTACAAGCGCCGCTACACGCGCAAGATCCATAGGTCTTGCCATCATCCCGGAACCGCCTATACTCACACCCTGTTCGTCCTTTAAGCAGTACGCGTCCTTTGAAAATCCGATCTCATCAAGGCAGACGTCTCTCAGATAATCAAGCAGCTGCTTTCCCGTAAGCTTTTCAACAAGCGCGCCGAGGGTGTGCGTCGCAGAGGTATCATATGCAAAAACCGTTCCCGGCTCATGCGTCGGCTCGGTTTTGAAGAAGCTTTCCACCCACGGCATTTCGGGATGCTGCTTATAGGTCGTATAGTCATGGGGCGAACGCATCATAAGCATATTTCTTATTGTTGTCTGCGCGGTCCACTCATACGGCGTGGAAAATTCCGGGAAGTATTTTACTATTTTATCATCAAGGCTTATTCTGCCCTCCTCCGCCAGCGCGCCTATTGCCAGCGAAACAAAGCTTTTTGTAGCGGAATACATTCTGTGCAGACAGTACGGCTTATACGGCGCGTAATAGGTCTCAAGCAGCACCCTGCCGCCACGGAGCATTATTACGCTGTGCATATCTATCGGAGTCTTGTCAAGCGTTTCAAAAAATCCGCATATCCCCGCCGCCGGCACTCCTGCCTGCGCCGGCGTTATATATTCAAAATCCATAATAAATCCTTTCTCTATAGCCTGCATTATACAAACACCAGAAAGGACGGTAAAGAAACAATCCTACCGTCCTTTCTCTATTTTAATTTAGGGAGAGGCTTAATAATATTATCTCTCATAGGCTGCGGCAAGCAACAAAAACGGTCCGACTCCCTTGAAGTCGTTGTTTCTGATCGGCTCGCTCATGTAATAATCGAGAGTGCCGTTGCGGCGCGTATTATCTGCCGGTCCGAGACCTGCAACAGAGCAGCCCTTTGTTATATCAACTCTCTCATCCGTTTCAACGATGAATACCTTTAAAAGTCCGTCCACTGCCTTTTCAAGATACGGCTTATAGGTTTCCGCGTCAATATAGCCCTTTCTGATAGCCTTATCAAGAGAGTATGCGAACATACATGAGCAGGTAGCCTCCTGATAGTTATCGCTGCGGCGGTTATCCATTACCTGATACCATACGCCGTCCTCGTCCTGATACTTGACAACATTTCCGATCGCCTTATTGAAAAGGTCAATAAGCGTCTGACGTCCCGGATGGTCCTCGGGGAAGAAATCAAGTGTGTCAAGCAGCGCCATACAGAACCAGCCTACCGATCTGCCCCATACGTTAAGCGAACGTCCTGTATTCGGGTCTGCCCAGAATGCCGACCTTGACTCGTCGCACGCGTGAGCGTAAAGTCCGCAGCGCGGCTCGTATGTAAGCCTTTCGGCGGTTACGAACTGATTGAGAATATCGTCAAACTTTTCGGGGTGATTAAACTCCTTTGCGTACTGCGCGGAAAACGGTTCGCCCATGAAAAGTCCGTCAAGCCATACCTGATTCGGGTAAATCTGCTTATGCCAGAAGGTACCCGAGGGAGTTCTTGGCTGAATTTCAAACTGACTTGCAAGAAGCTCAATAGCCTTCTTATACTTTTCCTCGCCTGTTTCATGCCAGAGATAGAAAAGGTTCTTGCCGTTATTTAAGTGGTCTATGTTTCTTACCTCGGGATTGTATGTGTTTATTGTGCCGTCCTCATTGATAAAATAGTCAAATTCGGCATGAATATAATCATTATATTTCTTCTCGCCTGTCTCGCCGTATACAGCCGCAAAGCCCATAAGGCAGAGTCCGCCGTCATACTGCCATTTCTTTATAAGTATCTCGCCGAAATCCGACATGATCGTGTCGCAGAGCTTTTTCGCTGTCGGCATTAATATTTTTCCCATAGTGATACCCCTTTTGCAATATTTTAGATATTAACATTATACCAGAATTTTCACCAAAATGAAATGCCCTTTTTTGTTTTAGTCTACAGTTTTTTAGAGATATTTATTAAAAATCTTGTAAATTTTCCGGTTTTCATTTATAATATTATACAGATAATTATGGGAGCGCAAGTGCGCTCTGATATACGACTACGAAAGGATTGATTTAATATGGATAAGGTACAGAAATGGGCGGCGCAGCTTAAGGCTAAGGAAATGGTTGAAATATTAAATTCCTATAACTTTAACGCTGTTTACGCAGAGGATGCGGAGGATGCAAGGAGAATTTTCCTTGAGATGGTCCCCGAAGGCGCAAGCATATGCGTGGGCGGCTCGGTAACGCTGCAGCAGACGGGAATTATTGATGAAATAACAAGCGGACGCTATAACTTCTACGACCGCTTCCACTGTGAAAACGTCGCGGCAATGCATGACGTTTACCGCGAAAGCTACAAGGCGGATTACATAGTTGCAAGCTCAAACGCTGTTACAAAGCAGGGGCAGCTTGTAAATATAGACTGCGTAGGCAACCGCGCAAGCCAGATCGCGTTCGGCCCCAAGAAGGCAATCGTTGTATGCGGAGTAAACAAGATCGTTGACACAATGGAGGACGGAATCAAGCGCGCGCGCGCGATCGCTCCGCTCAACTCCAAGAGAATACGCCATAAGACACCCTGCGCTACAGAGGACTGCTGCAACTGCTCAGACTGCAAGGGTCAGCCGAGAATGTGCAACTTTATAGGCATAGTTGACGGCTGCTTCCACTTCCCCAAGAGGATTACAGTTATTATGGTAGCAGAGGAGCTGGGTTATTAATAATGGGTTTATTTAATACGGACTACTCAAAGCCGGGTCCCGGCGTGTCAAAAAACGAGAGAAAGAAAAAGGGGCTTGCAAGATTTTATCAGATTTTCTTCCGCAAATTCTGGAATCTCATAGAGCTGAACATATTGTATATTGTAACGCTTCTGCCTACCTTCGCGGTTGTCTTTCTGCTCTCGGGCATGATTTCAAACAAGCTCGGAGTTACTCCTGAGGCTATCCGCTCTCTTGCGGGTACAAGCTTTTCGGAGGTCGAGGCGGCGCGTATGTCGATCACTATGGACCTTCTTACGAGGCTGTATATATCAATATTCTTTGCAATATTCTGGGGCGGCGGTCCTGTTACGGCAGGCTTTGTATATATACTCCGCTCCTTTATGACCGAAACTCCGGTATTCCTTTTAAGCGACTATTTCGGCCATGTGGTTTCAAACTTTAAGCAGAGCATTGCGGTATATATTATTGACCTTATTGTGTTTACAATACTGTGCTACGCGTATTTCTTCTACGGCTCAATGACAACAATATTGTTCTATCTGAAGTATGTGATACTGGTTCTCGCTTTCTTCTATACGATTACGCATCTCTACCTGTATCATCTGCTTGTGACCTATAAGCTGAAGCTGTGGGAGCTGTACAAAAACTCGGCGCTGTTTGCAATTTCCGCGCTGCCGTATTCCGTTATAACAATAGCGGCTGTGGCGTTTTCGGTTCTCATATGGCCGGCAATAGGCTTTACCGCCGCAAGCACAAGGCTTGCCTCAGCATTTACGATAGCGGTTTTTGTGCTGCTTTTCGCGTTACAGTTCAGCGCGTGCGGTCTGTATATCGAATCAAACGCGATCACTCAGATAAAGAAATACATCAAGGAGGACGCAAATGTCGAAACAAAATGATAATATTATGTCGCTTGAGATCGTTGAGGAAAACACAGGCGACATAGGTGAAATAAAAGAGGACAGCAGCATAATAAAGGTCTATATTGCGGGCGACTCAACCGCCTGCAACTATCCCCATACAGGCGAAAACAACCGTTTTCCGCAGACAGGCTGGGGGCAGGTTTTCGGTGAGCTGTTTGACGAGAGGGTCCGGATCGTAAACTGCGCGATAAGCGGCAGAAGCTCACTGAGTCTGCTGCGCGAAAATAATTATCAGTATATATGCGACAATATCGCAAAGGGCGACTATATAATAATCCAGTTTGCGCATAACGACTGCAAGCGTGAGGACCCGTCGCGCTATACATCGCCGGAGGACGGTACCTATCAGAAGTGCATTATGACCTATGTAAACACCGCGCGAAAAGCCGGAGCAGAGGCAATTTTTGCGACCTCGATAACTCGGAACAATCCGTCAGACCACACGCTTGAGCCATACGGCGAGGCGCTCAAAAAGCTTGGCAGAGAGGAAAACATCCCCGTGCTTGACCTCTATAAAATAACCCACGGTCTGCTTGAGCGCGACGGCGCAGATGTACGCAGCAGAATGCACATGAATATTGATGTTCATGACGCGCGTTTTACCGATAATCCCGAATATCTCCGCTCGCAGTATTATGAGGGCAGACAGGACAACACCCACCTCAACATAATCGGCGCAAGAGAGATTGCCCGCTTTGCCGCAGATGAGCTCAGAAGGCTTGATCACCCTCTTGCAAAATATCTGATATAGGAAATCCTATATAGCTTGCATTAAGTACTCTGTGGTTTAATCGTACTTAATGCAAGCGGTTAAGACCTCTTTTCACTAAGTTTTCTTCATTGACATTGACTATAGAAAACTTAGTGAAAAGCATATAAAAGATTAAATATCAGCCGAAAAATACAGTGTTAATTTTTTAAGACCTCATTTTTTTTTTAATTAATTTCGAATTGTATATAAGGAAGTATTAAATAATCCTCACTGCATATGTACTAAGCGCAGTAATGGTTATATACGGTAAAAAAGCAAAGGAGAGGGAAACTCTATGAGAGAGAGAAGAATCATCAGCGCAGCGGTCAGCGCGGCAATGCTGGTCTCCGCATTCGCGGGAATACAGCTGACATCGGCGGCCGCAGCCGGTATTGAGAACTGGACGGCAAATACTACGGGCACTCCTCAGTACCACACGACCCAGCGGCAGATGGAGGAATTGAACCGCGGTCTTATCGCATCGTATTTTACGGCAGATAGTCACGCATGGTTTAAGAACGGAGTATATCTCAGCTGGCGTCTTTTAGGCCATGAAGACCTTACAAACCAGGCATTTGACATCTACCGTGACGGTACAAAGATCTACACCACGGGAGTTCACGATGCGACAAATTATGTTGACTACGACGGTACGGAAACAAGCCAATATATCGTTGTAAAGGCCGGAGACAGCATAGAGAAGGAAATCCCCGTCACTCCTACCGCAAACTACACAGCGCACGGCAGCTCTGTAACTGTGGGAAACAGCGAGGTCAACTCCTTTACCTATGTTGATATTCCTATAAGCAGACCGGCTCCGGTAGCAAGAATGGGTGACGGAAAAACCTCATATTATTATACCTATGACACTTCTCACGAGGGCGGCGCAAATGACGCGTCAGTGGGTGACCTTGACGGCGACGGTGATTATGAAATCGTATTGAAGTGGGACCCGACAGACTCAAAGGACAGTGCCGGCGCGGACTTCACAGGCAATGTCTACATAGACGCTTATGAAATAGATACCAATAACGGCGGCTATAAGTGGCGCATAGACCTCGGTAAGAATGTAACAGCCGGTCAGCATTACACTCAGTATATCGTATATGACTTTGACGGTGACGGCCGCTCGGAGGTCGCAATGCAGACCGCTCCCGGCTCAAAGGACGGTCTGGGCAACTATGTTTCGGAGGCAGGCGATACCGAGGAAATCAGAAATGTTGACAACACAAAATCATACATAGGCACGAGCGGCAGCTCAAAGGGTAAGAACCTCGGGCCGGAATATTACACGATCTTTGACGGCGAGACAGGTGAAGCTATCTGCACAACCGCTGCGATCCCTCTCGGTTCAAGCAGCGATTGGGGTGACGGCGACTATAACAGGGCTATGAGATTTCTGGCGGGCGTTGCATATCTTGACGGCGTTCATCCGAGCCTTATAGAATGCCGCGGCTACTACGCAAAAACTGTGATACGCGCATACTCGTTTGACGGCGGCGCCCTTTCACTGCAGTGGGAATACAGCAGCGGCTCATCGGGACTTTACGGCGAGGGCTTCCACAACCTCGGAATCGCCGATATTGATAACGACGGCTATGACGAAATAGTCTACGGCTCGGCGTGTCTTGACCAGGACGGCCAAACGGTTCTTGGCGACACAAACCTCGGCCACGGCGACGCGCAGCATACCTCAGACTTCAACAACGACGGTATCCAGGAATCCTTCGTTGTTCATGAGGAATCCAAGGGCTACAAGAGCTATGCCGGTCAGTTCAAGGTGACAGGCACCGGTACAAACATCTGGGGCACATCAGCATCAGCGGATACAGGCCGCGGAGTTATGGATAATATTGATGACGAATATGCAAAGACACATCCTAACGCGCTTGCTCTTGGCTGGGAAAGCTCAAACGCTTACACATACGATTTAAACGGCGCCGCAGTAGGCGTCAAGCCTGATCAGACCTCAAAAACAATGACAAACTTCCTTGTCTATTGGGACGGAGACCTCAGCCGTGAGCTTCTTGACGGTATTATTATTGCCAAGTATCACGCAGACCCTGACGGAGACGGAAGCTGTGACGATGCCTGTACAAAACGTTTCTACGGTCCGTCCGACGGCTACAGTCTGACAGGCGGCACCTCGAATAACTATACGAAAGCTGTCCCTTCGCTCTGCGCGGACATCTGGGGCGACTGGCGTGAGGAGGTTATCCTGCCGGTCAACAAGGATTCGGCAACAGAACAGGCATACCTGAGAATTTACACATCAACAATACCTACAGAATATCGTCTTACAACCCTTATGCACGATGCGCAGTATCGCTGCTCTGTTGCATGGCAGAATGTGGGTTATAACCAGCCTACACACCAGAGCTACTATATCGGCTCGGCTGCATTGGCAAAGGACAGCAGCGGAAACACATTGAACTATCTTGCTCCGGCAACACTGTTCACAAGTGTCGGCTATGGCATTGACCAGATAGATGTTACAGGGCTTGCGCTCTCAGAGAGTACGCTCCGGGTTGAACAGGGCAAAACCGAAACTCTTACGACAGTGGTCACACCGGCAGACGCGACAAGAAAGGCTGTTATATGGACCTCCTCCGACACATCGGTCGCAACGGTTTCAAACGGTATTGTCACCGGCGTGAAGCCCGGTACGGCAACAATCACGGCAACATCAAAGTATGACTCCAATATATATGCCTTCTGTGAGGTAACGGTATGGTCAACCCCCGTTACAGGCATAACGGTTGACAGCTCGCTTACAGTCGGCACCGGCTTCTCAAAGAAGCTTACCGCATCGGTACTGCCGGAAAACGCATCGGATCAGAAGGTTATATGGTCCTCATCAAACCCGGCAATAGCCGCGGTTGACAGTGACGGCAATGTTACAGGCGTTACGACAGGAGCCGCTGTTATTACGGCGACAACAAACGAGGGAGGATATACCGCCGCCTGCAATGTAAGCGTAAATCCGATCACGGAAACAGATGTTACAGGCGACGGAATCTGGATAACAGACAATACGGATTCCGAAACCTTGATCACAAAGAATACAGCTTCAGACGCATCATTTGCACAGACATCGGCAACAGTCGGCGGTAATTTCTACAGAACCTTTGAGAAGCTTACCGAAAACCACGCTGTTCTCACATTCACATATAAAACAGGCGGTCAGAAGCTTGACGGAACCAACTGGAACTGGGACGGCCATGAATACAGCTTCTATGTAAAGCTGCTCGGAACCGACGATCAGAATATTATCACGCTTTCACAGGCGTATACATCAGGCGCGCAGCCTACAATGAGTAAAACAGGCAACTCGGCTGCCGATATACTGAGCACCGCATGGACGCTTGTCGATAACGGCGGCACGGAAAATCCGCTCGGCAGAAGCTCAACCACATGGTATGTAACAGCTGATTTTGATTATGATAACGATGTATGTAACATTATTCTCATGGGCTCGGACGGAAACATCGGCTACACCACAAGCTTTGAGCTTAACGGACTGAGCCTTGAAAAGCTTGAATTCGAATCAACGGTTGACGGCAGCGGCGCCATTTCATGGGCCCCCTCGGTTTCGGATTTATCATATACAGCAAAGGAGCCAAGCCGCGGCATATCAACAATCATTTACGAAAAAGGCACCAGAGCGGAAACAGCATGGACAGCTGACGATGTAAACTCAGAGTCCTGGACAAAGACAGGCACATCAACAGCTGATCTTATATATGACGGAGCATCAGCCGAATTCGGACGCGTTTACTACAATCCGACAAAGCCGGGTGCGGAATACAGCTCATCATTGACATTTGATACAGATGATAACGCTTTGGTTACATATGATGTTAACTGGTACTTCGGAAATGCAACAAATAGTACTTCAAATTATGAATATATCCAGTTCGGAGACAATCTCAGACTCGGCTGGAATTCAGATTACAAGCTGTATGTAAGCGCTGACGGCGGTACAAGCTGGAATGACAATGACAGTGACGGAACGGCTGACAGCATTTTCAATGAAGGAAACGCAATTTATACAAAGCATATTAAGCTCATATTTGACACTGCAAGCCATAAAATACAATCGCTGACGTTTGACGGCGCAGAAATTACAGCTTATACCGATTATCAGCTGCCGACGACTGACGCAATGAACGGTGTAACCTTCGGTCTGCAGCGCGGCGGTTCTACAGCCAATTGGGAATATCCGAACGGTCTTGACAGTATACTGGTTACACAGTTCATTGAGGGTGCGGAGCCGACACCGACACCCCTTCCGACAGAGGTTGCGCTTATAGGCAACAGCTTTGATAAAGAGACAGTCGGCAATATTATTACTATGGGAGAAACTGTGCAGCCGGCATACACGGATCTTGAGGGTGTTACACTGTATATAGGCAGCAGAAACGGCGGAGATACCTCATCAGGCTTCTCTATTGAAAGTATAACAGTCAATACGGAAAACACTAACGCGCTTGTCATGTTTTCCGGCAGATTTGCAAACTCAAACCGCGGTCCGAGATTTACCATTAACACCCCGGTGCTTGAGGATGACACGATCTACACGGCAACTATAGATGCTATGCCGGTTGACGGAGCAACTCTTGCCGCGCAGCTGTTCTACGGTAACAGCACTACAACACAGGCATCAAACGAGATCAAGCTTACACCCGGCACATGGGGAACAATTACCGTTACGCTCTCAAAGGTGAACGGAATTGTTACAAGAACAATTTATCTTGACGGCAGCGTAGTTACAA
>JBJEFT010000107.1:0-9577 GCA_051874315.1 Candidatus Ornithomonoglobus sp. | reverse complement strand
TCGAGCTCTTCCTTCATCTTCTGAGCTTCCTCAGTCGGAACAGCTTCCTTAATTACGCCAGGAGCGCCGTCTACAGCAGCCTTAGCTTCCTTAAGACCAAGACCTGTAAGAGCCTTAACAGCCTTAATTACGTTCATCTTTGATGCGCCAACCTCAGCAAGGAATACATCGAACTCTGTCTTTTCCTCAGCTGCTGCTGCGCCGCCCTCAGCTGCGCCTGCTACCATAACCGGTGCTGCTGCGCTTACGCCGAACTCTTCTTCCATAAGCTTTACAAGCTCTGCTACTTCAAGTAACTTAAGTTCCTTGATTGAATCAAGAATTGCATTTAAATCTGCCATTTTATTTTCCTCCTATTGAATGTTAATTTCAAATTTGTTTGGTTTTTACTTTAATCCTGTAGGATCAATTATTCAGCCGGTGTTTCAGCCGGTGCTTCCTCTGCGGGTGCTTCCGCAGCCTTCTTTGCGATAAGATCAGCTATCTCCTCGCCGCCCTCAGCTATAGTATTCAACAATCTTACTAAGCCGCTGATCGGTGACTGCAAGCTGCCCATCATCTTCGCTATCAATGTCTCGAAGTTCGGTGTTGCCGCAAGCTTCTTAACCTCGTCAAGGCTCATTGCAGCGCCATCCATGAAGCCGCCCTTGAGCTCAAGCTTATCATTTGTCTTTGCGAACTCAGCGAGAACCTTTGCCGGAGCAACTGCATCCTCATCTGATACTGCTAAAGCTGTAGGTCCGTGGAGAACCTCGTCAAGACCCTCGATACCTGCTGCCTCAACTGCGCGCTTCAGTATCTTATTCTTGATAACGAAATACTTTACATTTGCTTCACGAAGCTTATTTCTGAGCTCAGTATCCTCAGCAACATTAAGACCTCTGTAGTCAACCAGAACACCTGTCTGAGCTGCCTTTATGAGCTCTGCTGCCTCAGCAACCTGTGCCTTCTTAGCTTCTAAAACCTGTGCGTTTGGCATAAATTTTCACCTCCTGATGTTTATTTTATGCCTTTAAACAATATTAAAGGCTCTTTGCCGTAGACGCAAAGAGCCATGAATTTCTATCAATTCAATACCTCGGTTGGACTTACGGGCTTGTACCCTGCCGACTGTCTACGGTCTGTCAACTTATATATAATAACATATATTATTTAAGTTGTCAAGTATTAAATTTAATTTTTTAAGTTTTTTCGCAGATTGTGTGCGGATGCGAATATAATGTGCTGTTTTGCACGTAAGCAGCCGGATGCAAGATGCGGAAAATTAACCGGTCAAATCAGCTTAATTTAGCCTGATTGATCTTTATTCCCGGTCCCATAGTAGAAGCAATTACTACGCTTCTGAGATACTGACCCTTTGCAGCTGACGGCTTAGCCTTGATTACCGCGCCGATAAGAGCGTTGAAGTTCTCAGCGAGCTTTTCTGCGCCGAATGATGCCTTACCGATCGGGCAGTGGATAATGTTTGTCTTATCAAGACGATACTCGATCTTACCAGCCTTGATCTCCTTAACAGCCTTTGTTACATCCATAGTAACTGTACCTGCCTTCGGTGACGGCATAAGACCCTTAGGACCGAGAACACGACCGAGACGACCAACAACACCCATCATATCAGGAGTTGCAACAACAACATCGAAGTCGAACCAGTTTTCACCTTGGATCTTCTGAACGAGCTCCATCTCGCCTACATAATCAGCGCCTGCTGCCTTTGCTTCCTCAGCCTTAGCGCCCTTAGCGAATACGAGAACTCTTACTGACTTACCTGTACCGTGCGGAAGAACGATAGCGCCTCTTACCTGCTGGTCAGCGTGACGTGAGTCAACACCAAGTCTGATGTGAGCTTCAACAGTTTCGTCAAACTTAGCCTTTGCTGTCTCTGTAACAAGCTTCATAGCTTCATCAGTGTCATAGAGCTTTGACTTATCAACAAGCTTAACACTGTCCTTATACTTTTTACCTCTGAACATTTTAAAATCCTCCTTCGTGGTTAAGCGGGAAAATACTCCCTCCCACCGTCTACTTTAACTCTCTTTGTATTAGTCGCCTACTACTACGCCCATACTTCTGCAAGTACCGGCAATCATGCTTATAGCAGCTTCAAGTGTTGCAGCGTTAAGATCGGGCATCTTTGTCTGCGCTATCTGCTCAAGATCTGCCTTTGAAATTGTTGCAACCTTTGTCTTGTTCGGAACGCCTGAACCGCTCTGAATCTTACAAGCTCTCTTGATGAGTACTGCAGCCGGCGGAGTCTTTGTAACGAATGAGAATGAACGGTCAGCGTATACGGTAATAACTACCGGAATGATAAGACCCGCGTCATTTTTTGTCTTTTCGTTAAATTCCTTTGTGAACTGCATAATGTTTACACCATGCTGACCCAATGCAGGACCAACCGGTGGTGCCGGTGTAGCTTTGCCGGCTGGAATCTGTAATTTAATATAACCTGCTACCTTCTGTGCCATTACGGCCACCTCCTTAAATTTTAAAGCGCGCTGCGCTATAATGTGGTAAAATCGGACATAACCTGTCCTCCCACTGTTTCCAGAGGGACGGCGCTTTTTTGCGCCTGTATCATATAAGAGCCTAATGCCCTATATAATCTAAAATTAATCTACCGCTTTAACCTGTGTATAGTTTATTGATACAGGTGTTTCACGGCCGAACATCGAAACAATAACCGAAAGGGTCCCTGTTTCCTGATCGATTGTGTCTATGTTGCCGGAGAAGCCTTCCATAGGACCTGATTTTATCTCAACCAGATCACCCTTTCTGAACTTGATTTCAGCGCGGCGAACCTCTTCAACGCCCATCTTTTCAACCTCAGAATCCGAAAGCGGAACCGGCTTTGAGCCGGGACCAACAAAGCCTGTAACACCGCGGGTGTTACGGACAACATACCAGCTTTCATCCGTCATGATCATCTTGATAACGACATAACCCGGGAAAATCTTTCTCTGAACAACCTTTTCCTTATCACCGCGTTTTTCAATTACATCCTCAACAGGAACCTTAACATCCATGATGAGATCCGAAAGTCCGCGGTTCTCAACCGTCTTTTCTATGCTTTCTTTAACTTTATTCTCATATCCGGAATATGTGTGAGCTACATACCACTTAGCAACCTCTGCCATATAAACCGCTCCTTTCGACAAATCTTAATACTGAAATTACAGTATGTTAGTCAATAAGGATGCTGCCAATGAGAATATCACATCAAAAACGGCAAGGAATATGCCTATCAAAATAATGAAAACAACTATAACAGTGGTGTTCTGCTTGAGCTGCTCCTTTGTAGGCCATGTAACCTTCTTAAGCTCAGATTTGGTATCCTTGAAATACTTCTTCATTCTTGCAAAGAAAGGCTTCTTCTTAACTTTAACGTTTGACTCAGCCATACTATTACTCCTTATCTGTTCTTAACGGTCAATTACTTTGTTTCCTTGTGTAATGTGTGCTTTCTGCAGAACTTGCAGTACTTGTTCATCTCAAGTCTGTCAGGATCGTTTTTCTTGTTCTTCATTGTGTTATAATTTCTCTGCTTACATTCCTGACAAGCTAATGTAATTTTAACTCTCATCGTAACTACCTCCATGTATATATTTCGGTTCCGTTCCTGCCTTTAAAAATACGGCAAAAAAAAAGAACCCTTTTTGCATCGGTTATATTGTAACACATACGGGGTATCTTGTCAAGTCTTTTTTTCATTTTTCCTGTTTTTATTTAAAATGCACCATACGGTCTGCATTAAGTCTGTAAGTTTTAATCACTCTTAATGCAGACCCGGGCATTATACCCCCAGTACCTGAGTAATTATCCAATATACTGCCGGCAGCGTCACAACACAGGCGACAGTCGTTATAAACGAGCCCTCCGCGCCGTAGAGCACATCACACTTATATTCGGACGCAAGAATTGTAAGCACCGTAGATACCGGCATCGCGCACTGCAGAACAACCACTCCCGCAACCGTCGTATTCATTCCAGTAAGCTTGAGCACTGCCGCCAGAGCCGCCGGAAAAAGCAGCATTTTTATAATCAGCAGAGCATAAAGCGAAACCCGCTTGTATATCTGTCCGAAATCCACATCCGCAAGCGTTCCGCCCAGAAACAGCATTGAGAGATATGTCGTTATCCCCGCGATACCTTCAAGGGACGTTTTAAGTATCCCTCCGAACCTCAGGTGACACGCCATCATTGCAAAGGAAACAAGAACAGCTATCGTTCCCGGATTTACAAGCTTTTTAATGTTTTCCTTAATGCCTGTACCCCTCTTATTAACGGCCGAAAGCTTATACACTCCGACTGTCCAGAGATAGCAGTCATTTGCGAACGCGAACAGCGCCGCATACAGAATACCCTCGTCACCGTATATTGCGCGTATAAGAGGATACGCGATAAAGACAATGTTTCCGAAGCATGACATACAGGCGTGAAGCGCGGCTCTTTCGCCCTTCATCCGAAACAGCCTTGATACCAGTATACCCAAAATGAACATAACCGCTATACAGATCCACGCGATAATAAGAACCGTCACGCAGTTTATAAGCTTTTCTTTGTCCATTTCAAGCCTTGTCATTGTCGTCACGACAAGAACAGGAAGCGTTACCCGCACAAGAATTTTGGAAACCGCGTCGCGCGCGTCCGTTTTTATGTATCCGCTTTTCACGGCAATAAAGCCGATAAGCATAGCAATGCCCAGCGTCAGAATACTGCTTACTATATCGCCAAAGCCGGCCATTACATATACGCCTCCGGCTTTAAAATTCCGATATAATCCATCTGACGATACTTTTCGTCAAAATCAAGTCCGTAGCCCACAACAAATTCATCAGGGATCTCCGCGCCTATATATTCGACATCTACCTCCACAACCCTGCGCTCCGGCTTTGAAAGCAGCGCCGCAATTTTTACGGTCTTTGCTCCGCGGTTCTGAAGCTCCTTCTTTAAAAGCGAAAGAGTTCTGCCGCTGTCGATAATATCCTCTATTATAAGCACATTTTTCCCTTCTATATCACTGTCCAGATCCTTCTTTATATTTATAACTCCTGATGAGGCCGTGCCGCTTCCGTAGCTTGACGCCTGCATAAAGTCGATCTTGACATTCATGGTAAGACATCTTATGAGGTCAGAGGCAAACATCATACTGCCCTTCAGAATAACAACGGCAATAATTTCCTCGCCTTCAAAATCCTTGTTTACCTTAGCGGCAATTTCATTTGTAATCTGACTGATCTCCTGCTTTGTGAACATAATTGCCTCAATGTCCTTGTGCATTGAATCCGGTGCTGTCTTTGTGATCATTTTCTTCACCTTTCCTTTGTACTTATATTGATTAAGCAGTATTGCACTGCATTTGGGACACAGGTATACATTACCACACGCTAATTCAACAAAAACCGCCTTTTTTCGTCACACCCGGGGTAAAATAAACACGGGGTGATTTTTATGAAACGTATATCCGTTTTTCTTTTTATATTACTGCTGAACATTTTTCCCTTATCCGCAGCCGCGGCGGATATTTCCGATAATGAAAAGGAACAGCTTCTTCTGCTTTTAAAGGCGTGCGCCGATATTACCGAATACGACAGCAGTTCCTATAACGAAAACGAGCTTATGCTGCGTATGCTTTACACCTATAAAAATTTCACGGTGCTTTCTGATATTACACCGCAGTCCGGCGGAACATCGGATAAAAAGCTTCTTAACAGCGCCTTTGCCGACGATGCGATGTATAAGGCATTCCGCATAAGACCGGAGCATCCCGGCGTAGCCCGTCTTACCGAGCTTGGCTATTGCTACAGCGGCGGCTATTATTACTATACGGGCGGCTACAGCGGTTATTTTGCAACCGATGTAAAAGAGATCAACAGCATATCAAAGATTTCCGATTCCGCCTTATATATCGTATTTACCGATACCTTCACAGATCGCAATACCCCGCTCACCACAGAGCAGAGCACCGCGGTAATCGCCAAAGACAGCGACGGCTTTTATTTAAAGGAGCTGCATATGGGGAGCAATCCCAGTCCCACAGTGTCTGCTGCCGCCGCGCCGTCCGATACAGTGAATGTTCACAGCACACTGAAACG
The DNA here is from genome assembly GCA_051874315.1 of Candidatus Ornithomonoglobus sp. Classification (GTDB taxonomy): domain Bacteria; phylum Bacillota; class Clostridia; order UBA1381; family UBA1381; genus Ornithomonoglobus. The sequence goes on along the minus strand of JBJEFT010000107.1, from coordinate 3,485 downwards.
GGTCATTCCCGTCATAATCCTGCTTTTAGTCTTTGCCGCCGCCTGTGTTGTGTTTTATGTTTATATTATATAGCTAAGGGATCAAGTTCTCTTGCAGCTGCATAACCTTCCACGCCCCGGCATCCGGTCTATACATTTTGTCGTGCCCGGAAGGCTTTGAGGCAATGCGGTAGCCCGCTATAACGGCTATGATCCCGGCAATCACTATAACAATACGCGCCGCTATCCTGAAAAACAGCCAGAAGTCTGAGCGATTTCGCCGCCGTCTGCCGTTGCCCTCTGACACGTCAAGACTTTCCTCATCCGGGTCTGCTTCGCGCATGACAAATTCGCCGCACTTGTAGCAGAATACAGCGCCGTCATCAAGCTCCGCCCCACACTTACCGCATTGCATAGCTGACCCCCTCATAACACATAATTTTTATAGAATATATTTATTATACACTAAATATCGCGATTTGTGAAGTATTTTTTCAAAAAATTTGCGGGCATTTCTGCCCGCAGCCTATTTTAAAGCTTATTATACATTCTGTAAAATGTGATAATTGCCTGCTCTACAGTATAGCTCATATGCGGCATGAAGTTATTGTCATCATCACCGTTCATGATTTCATTTGCTCTTACATACCTCACATGACCTCTTGCCCAGCCGCTTATGCTTTCATTATCATTGAATATAAATATTCCCGGCTTATCAGAAAGACCGAGCTTTCTTGCGCATCGGGCAAGCATTGCCGCCGCCTGTTCTCTTGTTATCACATAATTCGGGCGGAAGGTCCCGTCCTCAAATCCGTTGACGATACCAAGTACCGCGCACGCGTTTATGACCTCCTCAGATGTATCAATAAAGGATGCCTCATTGGTTCCATATATTGACGCGTATTCCGTTATCGAAATTCCCGAATATTTCTCAATCGCTCTTGCGGCAAGATCACAGAACCCCTCTCTTGAAATATATTCCGTATAACCCCCCTGCAGCTTTTGCGGAACAAGCCCCATTTCGATCGCCGCCGTTACCTCCGCGTTGGACCAGACGGAGGTGCCTGACGCGGCTTTGGTACTCTCATAGGCATTAACCGACTTTATATCAATATTCTCTGTAGGCTCCGGGGTAAAGGTTGTTTTCGGCTCCATCGTTGCTTTCGGTTCTGCCATCGGCGCCGCCGTTGCTGTACCCGCCAAAACATAACCCGTAAAGGTACATTCCTCAAATACGCTGTATGTAACACCCTTATAAATAACTGTTATGGAAATTTCGTCTCCCCGTGAGCAGCCGGCGGCGTTGAGCTTTACATCACTGTTATACGAGCCGCTGTATATTGTGCCCGTTTTTGTTGCTACAACCTCTCCTGTTGTATAATTTGTCATTCTCAGAGAAAACTCCCTGTCGCTGTCGCTTTTATACATGACATGAACCCTTACCCAGAAATCCTTATCGGGATAGATATTATCCACCTTTATGATCTGAGGCGGCTGCATATCGATCGTCTCATTCAGTATTGTACGGTTTGAAACAAGCTCCTTGTATTCGTCCGTATTGCTCATACCGCTTGTATCCAGCTTTTCGTCCGCGGAAGCAACCTCCATAATATATTGATTTACCTCCTTCTCAATTTCCATATAGTCGTCTATTGTCATCTGAACAGACATGGATACTATCTCCGTTGATACTGCGTACAAATCACTTATACGCCTGATTTCACTAAGCTTCGCATCCTCCTCTGACATTAACCCTAAGCTATCAGCGTCGTCTGACACGTCAACAGGGTTATCGCTTATCAGCTTCAGTATCCGGCTCCCCATATCCGCCGCGGACGTACAAATACCAATAAAGCATGACAGAACGATTGCCGCGCTTGTTAATAATGCCGTTAATTTTTTCACGCTTTTTCTCCTCCCCGTCAATACACAAAATATTTAGCAAGTCTGTCAAACCCGCTCATGCTCCGCAGCCCGTCATATCTCTTATAAAGATATGCGCCCCCGGAGGTAATCTCGATCTGACCGTCATAATCCATATCGATGCCCGAAGCATAAAGCATTCTTCCGTTATAGTTCATAAACAGATTAGCCTTATTATACACGTCCTTATATCTTCCCGCCATTATGCTCTCAGCCGCCTCTGACAAGCTGATACCGCCAGACAGAACGACCTCTGCGGTTTGGCTTTTTGTAAAGTCAAGATAAATACCGCACACTATACAGTCCTTTGCATATGCCGCTTCTGTTCCGTAATTTACAAGCTCTGCGGCAAACTGTCTGCCGTTTCTTGTAAACACGGTCTCAGCCGAATCCATAGACGGAATTGTCATATCATTTTCTGCAATTTCCCAGCCGTCCGATATAAGCACTTCTGCCGGCACAGGCAATGCGTATAAACCACCGTCAATGCTCATAACGAATGAATACGGGTCATGCCCTGCCGATAACGGAGCGGTATATTCATATGAACAGTCCGAAATCCCGGCAGCGCTCATTGCGCAGCCTTCCTCGCTGTTCACCGTTATTTTTAATATCACACCGCTGCGTTTATCCGTTTCGATTACCGCGTAATCATGCGGTATAATATTATACAGGCCGTTCATCGCAAGCGCGCCGTCTGCAAAATCCGGTATCACGGAGCTGTCATTGAGCTTATACAGATACTTCACGCTCTGCGCCGTCTCATATACTCCGTCAGCGTCTGTTGGGTCAAGATACATACCCGTTGTTATACCGCAGTAGCCGCAGTCCGCAGAGGAAATCCCCGTAACGGTTCCCTTATCGGCAGTAACAGACCCGGTGCTGAAATTGCGTATCGTTACATCTATAAAGGTGTTTTTGCTCTTCATAGTCATAAGACCTTCCTCGCCGGAGCCGAGTGTATATATATCACCTGTAACAGAAAACCCCGCCGCTTCAAGCTCTGACACGGAGCATGGCACGCTCAGTTCTTTGCCGGCTACAGTTATACTGTTTGTTTTTTCCGATAATACCGCTCTTTCCTTTGCGGTACTGTTTTCTTCCGCGCCGCAGTCGATCTCCACAGCCGGTGAATAATACTGGATATATCCGTAATGGTTTATAAGCTCAAAACGTCCGTAATATTTGCCGCTGAGCTGTTCAATATCAAATTCCACATCATGTGACGGAAATATATCGGGCGTTGTGTAAGTCGTGTAATTATCCTCTGTGTACTCATCAATCACCGCATATATACGGTCTCCGCTTTTTATCGAGGAATCGTCCTTCGCCGCAAGCGCGTCCGTATCCGCCGCTGAAATGCCTGTCATTTTTCCGCCGTTATCGAGCGAAACTACATAACGTCTAAAATCGGCCGCGTACGCGTTCTTTCCGTCATCCTTTGCTATGCGCACAGTATTCTTACCGCCTTTAATATCAAGCGTGCACGGAAATTTTCTGTTGTCATTAAGCATAAATGCGCCGAAATTATCATAGACTGCCGAAAGCTCATTCCCGTTTATTGATACGTCATAAACTCTCGC
>JBJEFT010000106.1:0-2456 GCA_051874315.1 Candidatus Ornithomonoglobus sp. | reverse complement strand
AGAAAGACGGAACGGAATATGCGGTTATACGGTTGTTTCCGAGCGATGCAAGCAGCTTAATAGGAATCTTGGCTATGGTTGCAACAAGTGCAATCGGTGAACCGGCGGACTATTATGAACGGCTTAAAAATAACAGAGCTTCAAGATAACAGATGTATACAACAGGATTTGGAGGTGAGGAAGCTTGGCAGCAAAGACACAACAGATTTTTGAATTGCTGCAGGACACAACAAAGTCGCTGTCCGGGTATAAAAACTGGACAGATTTTTTGAAGTCTGCGGCATGGCAGTACAAATATCCGTTTGAGGATCAGGTGCTTATCTATGCACAGCGACCTGACGCAACGGCTTGTGCGAAAATTGAAGTCTGGAACAACAGTATGCACCGCTGGATAAACAGGGGTGCAAAGGGTATTGCGCTGCTGCGTGAAAACGGAAATCGTTACGGATTGGAATATGTATTTGATGTATCGGATACAAATGACAGATATAACCGTGACGTCAGACTGTGGCGGTACGATGAGCGGCATGATGATGCGATTATTGAAACACTCAGCAATACCTTTGGCGATTTAAAGGTTGATGTTACGGTGAGTGATGCGATTTTATGTGCGGCGCATAATGCCGTAGCAGACAATAAGGCTGATTACCTGCATGAGCTTAAATTTGTAAAAGCCGGCAGTCTTTTAAGAGGACTTGATGATGTAAATCTTGACTTGCGTTTCAGACAGACCGCAGAGGTGTCTGTTGCGTATATGGTTATGCAGCGTATGGGAATAACTCAAGATATGTTTGATGAATATGAATTTCAATACATACAGGACTTCAATACTCCCGAAACAATGAATATTCTGGGCAATGCCGTAAGCTCAATTTCGGAAACTGCACTGCGGAGTATTTCAGAAACAATCCGTGCGGAGCAAAAACGAGAAAAATTTGCACAGCAGCAGAATAATGTATATAATAGAGATAAAGAGAATATATATCAAGTTGATAACAGAGAAAGGAATGAGGAAAATGGCAGAAATAACATACAAGACGAGCGGAGATTATCAGATACCCGAACTGACAGTACCGACAGAGGAGCACAAGATAGGCAAATACGGGATGATGCGCAGAACATATCTCAAGGAACACCGCCGGAGCCTGTACACAACACTTCTGATGAAGGGAGAGCTTCTGGAGCATCTGGAGGAGATAGACAAGACGGCGACAGAGCAGGTACAGAAAGCCGTGGAGCAGATGGCGAAAACGGAGGGCGTGACGGAGATAATGAAATCGAAGGATCCGTTGAGATGGACGGGCTTAATGAACAACTTTCTCCATTCAGCCGAGGAGACCGTGCTGAGCGAACTGGTGTACAGTTAAGTCTGTTCGATATATCTCTCCCAAGTGAAGAAGAACAAAGGAATATAATAGCAAAAGCAGAGCAATCAAGACGCTCTGCTTTTGCTATATCTCAGCAGATTATTGACAAGGTATTGACAACCGGAGGTAATGACCGCGACAGTGTTCAGAAAATATGTGTACAGTACAGCAAGAATAAATCCGCAGAGGATAACATTGCTTTTCTCAAGAAAGAATACGGAACTGGCGGGAAAGGCTTTCAGTTTGATAATTCGAAAGTGTCCGTCTGGTGGGATGAGAGCGGTATGCGTATTGCATACGGTGACAGAGCAATCGGACGCGGTGAGCTTATCACATGGGATAGGGTTGATAAACGAATAGGCGAGCTTTTGGAGACCGGCAGGTTTGCGCCGCAGGAAACACTGGATGGACTGAATGAATTTGAGCGCAGAACAGCGGCAACAAGTTTTTATGAGATGTACCGTGACTGCAACCGTGATAAGTATCCGGAACTAAGGGAATATTTCAATACGGAATGGTTCAGAGGCTCATATCCCGATACCGTTGATAATTTAACAGAATTATTCAAGCAGCCAGATAATGTGATGGCAGCAATAGCCGCAGCGGATGCATTGAATGTTTTGTATGTAGATGATGAAAATATTATGCGGTTTAGGTGGTATTCGCCGGATAAGGTGCTGCCCGTATTGCAGGATTTACGGCTTGAGCATAAGACTTTTGTATCGGATAAGACAATGCATACTGCACCTACATTTATTACGGAAGATGAGATTGATAAGCTCTTTACACGCGGAAGCGGCTTTGAACGCGGCAAAATCAGAATTTATCTGTATTTTAAAGAGAATACAGATACAAAGTCTCGTATTGATTTTCTAAAGAATGAATATGGCACAGGAGGATACGGCGGTGGGATTTTTAATGAATGGCATGATGCAAAAGGCATAACATTCAGCCGCCGTGATATATTCTCACCATTTGCGAAGGTAACTCTCCCGTGGAACAAGGTTGAAAAGCGTATTGACGGTCTTATAAAAGCGGGCAAATATCTCACGGAAAGAGAAATTAACGAAGATATTCCGAGGTATCAAT
>JBJEFT010000105.1:0-2457 GCA_051874315.1 Candidatus Ornithomonoglobus sp. | reverse complement strand
ACGCAAAGCTCAGATGGCTAAGTGATTTTATCATATGCTCGATCGGCTGCATTCATAATCACTGGATGCAGCCTTTTTATATATGTTATTATTTTACATAAATATAACAATTTAGATAGGAGTGGTGAAAAAGATGAATGAGAAAAAGTGTTTTATAAAAGCATTATTAAAGCGGCTGACTGCCGCTATGGTTGCTCTTACCGTTCTTCCGGCTGTACCGGCGGCACTGGCGGACGACACGGATACAACGGGTACAACAGAGACAACGACCTCAAGCCTGACGAGAAAGCTTATAAACGGTGATTTTGAAGCGCCGGTATTTGCGCAAAGCGGTAACCCATGGATCGTTGAGGACGTATCGTATTTTGAAAATTTAGCCGGTGACGGAAATTTCGGCTGGAAATCGACAACCTTTAATGACGCAACAACAAAAGCGCCAAGATTGGAAATTGTGCGTGAAGTCAGCAACACTGTATCACTGTACGGCGCGAAAGCGCAGAGCGGAATTCAGTTTGCGGAGCTTTGTCCGGAGCATCAGGGATCTCTGTATCAGGATTTATCAACAGATCCGGGAGCGGTTTTCAACTGGAGTCTGTATCATGCCGCAAGACATAATTCAGCCAACAGCAGTGCAACAAATAAAACGGAAAACTCGATGGCGCTTTTTATTGGGCCGAAACAGGACAGCTATATAAAGAATACCATGACCGGAAAAGATATATTCATGTATATGGCGCAGATGCTCGGCTATGTGGAGAATCAGGGGACACAGGGCTGCTCGGAGCCGTATATTATATATTCTGTTGCAAATCCGGATCTATCGGCAATAGACGCGGCGGTAGCTGCTGATTCAAGCAGCATAAACAACTATTTTTCAACAATTCCGACAGAAACAATTAACCAGAAATGGACCTGCTGGATAATAACCGATGAATGTGATATATGTAAATCCGGTGCATCTTCAAACAACTGGGGGCACTATACAGGAGTTTATGACATACCTGAAGGGCAGACGGAAACCACCTTTGCCTTCACGGCGCTTAACGGAGGCTCGTCAGTCAGCGGCGATATAAACGAGGGTAATCTCCTTGACAATATTGAGTTTGAAACAAAGTATCCGTTGAGAGTTTCAGCCACATCCGGCGGTTCGGGAGATGTGTATTATACGTTTGATCCTGAAAACGGCAGCAATAATGTGTCTGTTACGGACGGCAATGTAACCTCATCGCATGACCATTTTGACAAGTATTATGACGGAACCGTGCTTACCGTTAAGGCAACGCCTGAGGAGGGCTATTCCTTTGCGGGCGCATATATAGATAAGACCTTCCATGCTGTGGGCAACGGCTATTTTACAAGGATAACGGACAGCTCAGGCAATGTTACGGCATATTATCACACGGTTACAATGGATCAGGCGAGATATGTTCAGCTTATTTTCTCAAAGGACCATACCGTAATATTTGATCCTAACGGCGGTACATATGACGGACGCAGCACAAATACCGAAATTACAATGGGCAAGGACGAAGGGGCAAATCAAAGCTATGCATCTAATGATAAGGTCATTACTCCGCCGAACAGCAAAACACAGTTCATAGGCTGGTATGTGGGACGTTTTCCGAGCTATTACCAGAACAATGAGCCTGTGAGTGCGCTGGGCGCGCTCATACAGCATGATGTGTCAATAGAATATAAAGAAGATACTACAGATACTTCGGCATCGGGAACGCTTGCGACAACGTTTAAATATGCGGCGGGCAGCGATACGACAACTGAGAGAACGTATTCAACAGATGCAAGCAGCGGTCTTACGTTTGTTGCTACATGGGAATATGACCAGCGCGCAAAGGCTATGACAAAGGGCACAAATGATGCGGAGTACAGCCAGAGCAGCGCCGGGGGAACGGTTGAAATTACTCAGCTCAAAGGAAACACCATAACAACAAGAAGCTGGACCACCACGGATAAAGGCGTTACGGTTACAAGCGGCGGCGGAGATGAATCCGGCGGCTGGGGAAGGCTTGCCGACACGGTGACAATGAAGGCGGAGGCAAAGGACGGCTACATTTTCATGGGCTGGTATGAAAACGGAACACTGCTTTCAAGCGGAACCGTTTACACCTACGAGGTAGGGCAGCCGCATGAGATCGAGGCGCGGTTTAACGCCGTGCTCGCATATCCGTATCTCTCGTTTGTTTCGGAAGCGGCAAATCCGGATACGACCGATGCGACCTTCAGCGGCGGAAGCCATGTTAAAGTAGGCGGAAATACAGTTGCAGGCTACGGCGGCATCGGCGGAAGCGCGCTTTACGGAAACACTATTTCCACAGGCTTTTCCACAGTACAGAGCTTTAACGAGCTTGCTTACGACAGATGTCTGTGGACTATATACATACCGGCCGCATCAGACAGCACACCCTTATCTTTAAAGACCAATGACGGTACGAAGCCGTC
>JBJEFT010000104.1:0-2462 GCA_051874315.1 Candidatus Ornithomonoglobus sp. | reverse complement strand
AGTCCCCTTATTTCCTGCCACACCTCAGAAATTGCGGTATCCGTCACCGTCACAAAAATTATGCCGCTCCTTTTTACAAGCTCCTCTGCGCTGTAAAAATCAAAACCGCTGTTTTCCGTCTTATGCCGTGAGGAAAAACCGTACACTTCAATTCCTTTTCCGGCAAAATACGCCGCAAGGCTCATTCCGCATTTCCCCGCGCCGATAAATCCGACTTTCATTTTATCATTCCTCATATTATTATGGTATTTAAATTATACCACATCACACCCTTTATTGCAACACGCAATTTCCGATATTATTTAAAGCAATAGCTTATAAATTCAAAAAAATTCGCGTACCGCTTATTGCAATACACGATTTTTCTTTGCCGTATTCATAAATATTATTGAAGCTATCACAAGCGCGATCCCTGTTACATTTACAATTCCAAGCCTTTCGCCGCATACAAGAACTCCGAGAATTACCGCGACCACGGTTTCCGCGGAGGCATATACCGGAACCTTGCTGCTCTCGGTTACTCTTCTTACGCCGTTATAATAGAATATGTACGCTATTGTCGTTGGTATCAGCGCATACAGAAAGCCCCATAAAAGCATCCCCATATTCAAATTAATCGACGAACCCATCGGCTTCAGCGAAACCGCAAGGAACACCGCGGCAAACAGATAGCTGTAGGTGCTCATAACAAAGGTGTGCGTCTTGTTTCCCGCAATCCTGCCGAATATCGCCGTAAGCGAATAGCAGAACCCTGCCAGTGCGCCGAAAAGTATTCCTATTGCTGACATTCCTTCAAGAGAAAGCTTTCCTCCCGTTACGGCTATAATACAGCCGAATACATTGACGGTAAGCGCAATTCCCTTTTTTATATTTATCTTTTCCGAAAACAGAATAACCGACGCAGCCGCCGTAAATACCGGAGCAATATTAAGCAGCACCGCGCTTATCGCAACACCTGTTTTCACAACCGCAAGACTGTAGAATACATTATATATCCCATGACATACCAGACCAAGCAGGGCGCATGACACAAGTGTTGCAAAATCCACCTTTAGAGCCTTTATTCCGAATTTAGCGATTGTTATGACAAGCATTATAAGAAACGCAAAGGTCATCCGCAAAAAGCTAATGAGCGCCGAATCCGCGCCGCAGTTATTGAGCTGAACAATGAACAAGCCTATCGTTCCCCATATTGCTCCGCCCGCGAATACCTCCAAGGCGCCCCTGTTTTCCTTATTAAACTTACTTTTCAATCTTTTCTTCTCCTATAATTCTCTTTAAAAACGGAATTAACATACAGCCCGCCGCATTGCCCGTTACGACAAGGAGAAAATACAGAGGCGCATGAACCGCATCTGCACAGCCGCTTATAAAAAAGTATGCCAGATCCGCAACACAGTGGTTAAAGCCGGATATAATAAACACCATAACCGGCAGCACAACAATAAATAACGCGCCGATATGATTCCCTTTTTCAGAAGCCTTTTTGTTTCCTTCGACAGCGGTATACATCAGCACACCGCAGAATACTGAAAGAATGAATACGCTCAGCGGACCGTCAGTGAATTTTCCCCGCATAACCGTCGCTGCTTTCTCAGTTAAAGCTCCCCCGAGCTTAGTCAATCTCAGAAGCGTTCCGCCTGCCGCCGTTCCAAGCGCATTGCCAAAAAATGCAGACAAGACCTCAATTATATACTTCGGAGGCTTAACCGCCATATATCCTGCCTTGCCGGTATAAAGCGCAAGTCTGAAGGTTATTATCGCAAAAAGCCCAAGGCTGAACATAAACGCTCCCGCAAGCTTATTATCGCATGACAGGTATACCGCGCATCCCACACTGAGAAAAATTCCTGCTATGATACCGTTTATCACTGTTGACGCATACTTATTCTTCATTGCATTCCCCTATATATAAACATTTTTGCCAAAATTACAAATATATTATATTCTATCATGGAGTTTTTGTCAAGCGCTCAATAATTATTCTCGATATTTGAAAATTTAGCTTTCATTTTTCGCTCAAATGGTGTATAATGAAATTATAACAATTTGGCAAGGGAGGTTACATAATGGCTGAGACTGACGAAAAGGAGCAGAAGATCCGGGAGGCTATAAAGCTTCTGAATGAAAATAAATATCTTGTTATTCCCGTTACCAACGGTCAGATGTGTCTGTGCGACGCGTGCAGAGAGCCTGAAACAGACTGCCGCTACGGTGCGTTCGGCTACACCTGCTCAAATCTTCTCTGCATAAACAGCTTTATAAAAGAGCAGATAAACTATAAGGAGATTATAGCAAATATCAAGGCAGAATAACATGTTAAAAGCGGCTGTATCAAAAGAGCCTCTCTATAATCAGACTTTTGCAGCTTTATTTAAGCTGAAATTTATATATTTGAAATTAGAGTAATAAATTATTGTTTAGCGGCGAACCTCTCAGTCAGCCTTCGGCTGACAGCTCCC
>JBJEFT010000103.1:0-2474 GCA_051874315.1 Candidatus Ornithomonoglobus sp. | reverse complement strand
TTGAAACTGCAAATATCAATAGCGCCATTGCTTCATTTGCTGTTGAAGGGATATATCATCCTATAATTTATATAAATAAAAATTTCAATCGTTACACATTAACCACGATAGATATACTTCTGGATAATGCGCATATGCAAGATTATTACTGATATCTCCGTTATTTGAACCTGTGTAGTTGACAAGATAATACGCAACGAAATTAATAATAAATGATATAAGCTGAGTATTTATCTCTACTCCGTCATTTGTTGCCAATGCAATAAGGCATTTTGCTGTATCAGTATAGTTATTTCCAATATACGGTGTCAAGAGGCTCAATAACATAGCATCCACATCCGATACCATACTTTCCACCGTCTTGCCGTACTTTTTTTCGAATTTTTCGGATAAACTGATATTTTCCCCATCGTTACCCTTGTACTGAGTGCAGAATAGTTCACTTATATCCATTATGTATTTTTGATATTTTTCGGTGTATTCTGTACTGCTGGCGGCTAACCCGCTGAGGGTATTATCAAACGAGCTTACACCGGATAAATTAGATACCGTTCTTACCGCTGACTTAATATTCTCATTGCCCGTAATGTCAAAAATAATATTCTCCGGTTCTGAAAAATCACCGTCTTTCTCACTATTCAGATATATATCTTGCCCTACGCGTTCATATCCCCATGTACTCAGCGCAACCGTAGGAATGGCATCGCCCGGATTAATTATATTGAATATACCGGAATAATCTCTATTAAAAACAGACTCAGCATTTTTATTAAGCCACTGAGGTGTTGCAAAGCAATAGCCAAACACATCGGAAGCGTAAAATTTCTGCATATCATTGTTAATATAGGCTGATACAATATCAGCCACAGCAGCGCTGCGACTGTAACCGGTAACCCAATACTTTACATTCTGTTTCAGCAGTCCGTTTGCCCGTAATATTTCCACATAATCCGATAATGAATTTATTACCTCGTTTGCCGCATTTAAAAATCCTGCATGACAGCTGCCGCTCCCTAAGTTAAAATTACTTACCCATTCAGCGCCATATCCACCGCCTCTTATCACAACCGGAATAAGAGTAAAATCAGCAGTATTCGTTGTGACATTCTTAAACGCAAATGAATAGGCAGTCTTATCGGCAATATCATTAAGCGTTTTATCATAGTTATAAAATTCAGCACCCGCAAATCCTAATGTATTATAGGTATCTATAATATTGTCTTCCCTATTTGCAGTAATATCCTGTTCATAGCACTGATCACTCTGCTTGGTGCTGAACGCTGACAGAGCCGCACCTAAGGATGCTACAGCAAGATCATTATTATACACTGATGAGCTCCCGTTAAAGAAGTCATCCCCGTAGCCGAAATTATATGTGATATCGCTTCTGATCCCATATTCGTCCACATCGGTACAATCCGAACGAAAGCTTATATCATATACGCCGTTTTTGTAATTACTTATATATACAGTTCTTGTATCACCATTCCAATCCACATCATAGCGTGAGCTTTCAGCCACTGCGCGGACGGGTACAAGTATACGTCCGGAAATATTCCGGGGCGGTACATCGCATAAATAACTTCCCTTTCTTCCATTTATCTCATATGAAATAGTTTCATTATCCTGCCCGACCACAAGCTTATCATTAAGACGTTTGGCAGATGCAATCTGCGAGCTTTGCTCCCATTCCACATCATATCCCATACTCTCAAATATTGCCCTTAATGGAACTAAAACTCTGTCATTAACGATTACCGGCTGTTGATCAAACTCTATCCTCTGTCCGTTCAAAACAACAGATATGCCGCTTTCCGCCGATACGCTTATGGTGCCGGCCAGCTCTGCCGCAATTGCAGCCGCTGTCAATATGCTGATGAGCTTTCTCATATGCTATCACCCCAAATATTATTTTCATCTTGAATCATTTGAAATATTTCTAAGCAACAGTATTGCCATTACCGCACACACAAAAACAAAGACACCGAGAACAGCCCATGTTCCATAAAGGTTTGAAGCGGAAAAGTCAAATAAGTCTTCAAAACTGCGCTTTATCCCCCCTGCTGAAGGCAGATTGTTCAGGTTGCTTGAAATACCCAATGCTGCTACAGACCACTTACTCACTGTCAGGTAAGAAATTTTTTCGGTAAAGCTGCTCAGTTCAAACAGGATTCCCGAAAACAGAAGCTGTATTATCAGTAAGAACGGAGCTACAGTCATCGCTTTATCGCTGTTCTTTGATATAGCAGAAACAACAAGTCCGATCCCTGACGATGAGAATATGGTAAGTGTCATTGTTATAATCAGTTCAAAAATCGGGCTGTCAAAGAGCAACCCTTCAGGCGTTCCGACTGTTATTATGAATACTATAACAAACAATACTGCCTGTATAACACTCATAAGCATCTGCACAAAGAACTTTGATATAACATAAGCATCAAGTCTCAGATTAGCCATATATTCCCGTTTTAATA
>JBJEFT010000102.1:0-2477 GCA_051874315.1 Candidatus Ornithomonoglobus sp. | reverse complement strand
TTAAGCTGGCTCTCTCCATTATGTAAAACACGATTCTTTTTATCACGTCTTTTTACACTCATTATATCGCTCCTCTCCTATTGAAAGAGCCTCGATACTGATATAATAAATATATCATAATCGAGGCTGAATGTCAATAAAATCTGCCATTATAAAACGGTTATATCAAACTTGCTATCAGCAGAAGCATACACCTCCACCCTTAGTTTTATTTTGCTGTTGTTTGCAAATAAATGAATCAAAAGCTTTTATTCCACAACTGCATAGCATATCTTATCCTTAAATGCTACGCCGTATTTTATTATGTTTTTATACCCCCGATTTCTTGCTTCTGACGCATAATCCCTATCATTAATCTGCCACAAAGCTCTCTTAGCTGCTGTGTCTACTTCTTCATCCGCTCTACAAACCTTGAATTCCATTATAATTGCATTTATAAATCTGTCATTCTGATATAATATCAAATCACTGCGTCCGTTTCCTGTTTCCCTGTTTGACTCCGCTTTATAGTATATGTTTCCCGCAAGCAAACCGGATATCATGCCGTGATAGAATGCTTCGGTATTATCATAAAAGCTTATGCTTGCTTTTAAGAGCTTTGTTATCTGCTCGGCAAAGCCCGCCGCGTCACGACCTATCAGCGCAGTATATAATTCATCCTTATTTATTGCCCTTTTATATGCGTTGAAGTACTGCATGATTATATCGGTATAACAATCATGTATCTCAAGATTGGGTATAACTAATGCATATAAAGCTTTTGTCCCGACCTTTTTAACTGACTCTATCTTCAGATAACCCGTAAAGAACAGGAAGCTCCATATATTCTCATTACATTCCGTCAAATCTCCGTAGGTTACGGTTTCCTTAAGACTTGTTTCCACACTGCCGCCGTGTATTAACAGCTCCACTGCCGCCTTTGTTTCATCGTCGGACTGTCCCACCAAGGTCTTAATAATATTATTAGAGCTTGTATTTGCCCACCACGGCACAGCAAACGCGTCCATATCCCTCGCCCAGGTCTTTGCCTGATTAAGCACACTCCATGGGTTGTATACCTCGGATTTTCCAAACAGATATCCGTCGTACCATTCTTTCATCTCCTGCCGCTTTTCTTCTATGCCGTAGTATCGCATAAGCTCATCAACCTCTGCTTGAATAAATCCAAAGCTTTCGGAATAGGTATCGGACAGTATAGAATTAACCTCAAGATTATTAAGTCCGGTAAAAATACTCTCCTTTGATATTCTCAGACATCCCGTTATTACCGAAAATTCAAGCGCCGGATTGGTTTTGAGCGCAGACTCGAACAGCGAACGGATAAAGCGTACCATCTCATCATAGTAACCCGAAAAATACGCGTCCTCCAGCGGCACATCGTATTCGTCTATGAGTATGATCGTGTTTACCCCATAATACTGCTTAAGACATACGCTCAGAAGTTTAATCGCGCCGCTCCATTCGGCATTCTCATCCATTTCTAAAATTCTGCGGTATTCGCTTTTTCGCTCATCATTTATTTTACCACTGTCAAGAATAAATTTATTATTGATAAACTGACCTTGTATTTCATATTTCAGTTTTTTCAGTGCTTCCGCATAACTCCCCTGCTTGGCACACTTTAACGACAGCGTAATAACAGGATGCGTATTTCTGTACATCGCAAGCTCGTCATAATGCTCCGAAATTTTCAAGTCATCAAACAGATACGCGCTATCCTTTTCGGTTATATCAAAGAAATATCTGAGCATACTGAAATTAAGCGTTTTCCCGAAACGTCTCGGTCGCGTTATAAGATTATTCTTTCCGCCGTTACACAGCAAATGATATATAAGCATCGTTTTATCAACATAATAAAATTTGCCATCGATTATTTCTTTAAAATCCTCGTAGCCTATAGGTATCCTCTTTTTTCCGTTATTAAGCAGCATATCAGCTCACCTCCCGCACATTTTATGATATATGCTTTTACTAAGTATACCATAATTTTGTGAAATTATCAACTGTATTTTAACATAAATTTATCCCTTTATCGCCTTTATCGCTCGGGAGTTTGACAGTTGAAAAGCAAAAAAATCGCCGAAAGCCGCATAAAGGCTTAATTTTTTTGTCAAATTTTAAAATTTTCTCTTGCGTCTTTGTGCGTCTTGTGGTATAATATATATAATGGAGGCGATTGATATGAGAATTAGAACTACAAATACAAAAAACGGAAGATTATTCTATGTCATTAAAACATATTATGATACTCACGGTAAAGAACATTCTTTAACCGTTGAGAAACTTGGAAATGAAAATGCTATTCGAGAGAAGTACAACTGCGATCCCGATCTATGGGCTAAAGAGTATGTTGCTAAGCTTAATGCTCAAGAGAAAATTGATAATGCTGATGTTCACGTGTCATTTTCTCAAACATCACTTTTATCAAAGGACCATCGATATACCTTTAATATCGGATATCTCTTTTTGCAAACTTT
>JBJEFT010000101.1:0-2480 GCA_051874315.1 Candidatus Ornithomonoglobus sp. | reverse complement strand
CAGTCGAGTTACGGATTACAGAATCGACTGGGAGTTTGACGGCTTCCGCACGCTTGACGGCGCTCCGACGGGTGAAACCGGAGGGAATTACTGCGACAGCTATGGTCTGATTGAAATAACCGAAACCGCGCAGAACAGTGTAAATTTCAGGCTGAAAAGGACCTCGGCAAATTACTACGGCCGAGTAAAGGCGGCGGTTACATATAACGGAAAAACAATTGAAATAGAGAAGCCACTCGTTCTTCTGGGCGATAAAAGCAACACAGCGTTTCTTCCGAAAGCAGGGTATACAGCCGATTTCAATAAGTACGAGGACAGCATGACAGGCTATCATGTGCTGAGCGGAGATACCGCGGCAGGCGGCTGGAGCACGTCAGGCTCGGACGGTACATATATGTATATACTGTCTGATGACACGGGTAAATATCTGAGTCTTTCAAGAGCGGCAAGCGGAAACTCGTCATATGTATATAATGAAATCGGCAGCATCACAAATCAGACTGTTTTTGAACAGGATGTACGCTTCGGTCTTGACGGTCAGATACGATACATCGGCGGCAGCGCCACCGCACCGACATCAACCGCGTTTGTATTTGCCAAGTCGGGGAGCAATTTTACCTTTAACGGAAATACAATTTACACCGGCGCGGAGGCTGATGTGTGGTATCATATCGAAATCACTGCCGATCCGACAACAAAGCTTGCATATGCAAAGGTATATGATATGAGCGGAGCGCTTCTGAGCGAGAGCGGGATTGAGGATTTCGGGACATATACAAGCGGCTCTTATTACGAAATTGTCCTTTCAACAAAGAGCAATAAGGCATCAATTGATGTAAATAACGTTAAGGTATATGAGGCGGAAATTGACGAGAAAAGCTTTACTATCACAATGCCCGAAACTGCTGAGATTCCTGTGAGCGGCGTAACCGAAGTGAATCTGTCCGCAGCGGCGAATACAACAGACGGAGATACGGCAATCGGTCTTGTTTTGTGGTCAGTTGCGGATGAGCTTGCGGAGGGCGTTTCAATAGAGAGCACGGGAAATAATACGGCAAAGCTTGTGATTGACAGCGGGGCGGTGTCCGGCAGCCTGCCGATAAGGGCGGCAGTCGGCGGAAAAATCGCTACGGCTGAGATAAAGCTTATAGGAACAAAAGAGAATGTCGCATTTGTTTCGGCACCTGCCGGAATACAACTCGGCTCGGCTGCTGAATACACCTACAGCGCGGAGGTGAGAAACGGCAACGCTGAAACGGTAAGCGGCAGAACGGTTTTATATTCGCTTGTCGGCGCGGACGGCACGGCGGCAGAGACAGACGGTGTTACGATAGACAGCGCAAGCGGAAAACTGAGCGTTTCGGCTGACGCAAGACCGCAGACTATTTATATCAGGGCGGTATCAACCGACAGTGAAGGTGGAGAAATAAGCAGACTTACAAAGACGATTCTCTACGGGTTAAGCTTCAGCTTCGGCACGAACGAGGCGGATGAGGGCTTTACTCAGGTAACGGCCGATACCGTATACAGCGCCTCAAGGGGCTTCGGAATTGAGGGTACGGCGTCAAATGAATCGGGGTACATAACAGGAAGCGGATTCACGTTTAAGGTAAAGCTTGAAAAGGGCAGCGTATATAATGTAAAGGCAAGCTATGAGGGCACAATCCGATGTGAATGGATAAATTCCGATTTTCCGGGCTTTGACAGAGCTTTGGCTGCTCTTGGTGAGGACACATATTCTGTTGCCGTATTTGGTGATGAAGTTATGGATATAACACTTCCATCACAGGGAAAGCTCGCGTCAGTCGAAATCATGCCGGTGGAGAAAAAAGCGGCAGCAAAGCCCGATTGGTGGACAATCGGCGATTCGACTGTTCAGCAAAACGGCTCTTGGGGTTATACGATAGCGTCCTCGGAAACAACAGATTTATCAAGGTATCCGGAGCTTGCGGCAGTCGTAAACGGCTTCCATAACAGCGGCAAGGCAGGCGAGCAGCACAAGAACTTCTATACCAACGGCAGACTGAACAGCATTTTGGCACAGATGAACCCGGGCGATGTGGTCTCAATCAGCGGCATGGGTACAAATGACTCATCAAGCTCAAAGGAGCAGTTTAAGGCATACGATGAAATATATATGAATGCGATTCTTGATATGGGCGGCTATGTGATCTTAGGCTCCTATACTCCTGTCGGCAATTACGGCGCGGCTCTGGGCAAGGTATATGACGCGGACACGATGACCTTCAAGGGGATGCGCACGAACGCATATGACCTTGCAATTCGTGAACTGTACGAGGAGAATACGGAAAGAGAAGGTGTTCTCGGATTTGTTGATATAGGAAAAATGGCCGACGATAAAATGACCGCCGATGTTCAGGCGGTATATGCGGCAGCACGAGCGGGCGGCGCCTCCGAGGAGGACGCGCGCATAGCCGCAGACGCGAGAGCGTCGGAGCTTATGGCATGGTGGAAGGATT
>JBJEFT010000100.1:0-2485 GCA_051874315.1 Candidatus Ornithomonoglobus sp. | reverse complement strand
GGGAGCTGTCAGCCGAAGGCTGACTGAGAGGTTCGCCGCTAAACAATAATTTATTGCTCTAATTTCAAACAGATGAATTTAAACTTAAACAAAGTTGAAAAAATCTGATTATAGAGGGGTTCAGTTTTGACCTCATTTTTTTATGCCGTAAAATTATAATAAGGTATTGACAACTAAAGCATATAATGCTATAATTTAATCAAACATATGAACAACTGCTCATATGTTCAAAATTAAAAATAAGGAGCAAAATAAAATGAAAAAGAGCTATAAAATTGATGTGGACTGCGCCAACTGCGCAAATAAAATGGAAACGGCGGCAAACAACACAGACGGCGTTGCAAAGGCTGTTGTAAACTTCATGGCGCTTAAAATGATCGTTGAGTTCGAGGAGGGCGCGGACCCGAAGGCGGTTATGCCGGAGGTGCTTAAAAACTGCCGCAGAATTGAATCGGACTGTGAGATTTTCGGTATATAATTATGAACAGAAAGCAGAAAAGGGTATTACGGCGGATAATCGCGGCGGTTATAACGCTTGTTGTCTGCTGTGTGATCTCACGGCTGAGTGAAATGCCGCGGTGGGCGGAGCTTATAATGTACCTCATTCCGTACCTGATAATCGGCTATGATATACTTATAAAGGCGGGAAAGGGCATACTTAACCGTCAGTTGTTTGACGAAAACTTTCTTATGTCGATCGCCACAATAGGCGCGGTCGCTCTGGGCGAGTTCAGAGAGGGAGCGGCGGTTATGCTGTTCTATCAGATAGGCGAGCTGTTCCAGAGCATTGCGGTGGGAAAGAGCCGCCGCAATATAAGCGCGCTTATGGATATATGCCCCGATACCGCAAATATCGAGGAGGACGGCGAAATTGTCGAGGCTGACCCGTATGAGATAGAGGTGGGCAGCGAGATCATTGTAAGACCGGGCGAGAGGATACCGATCGACGGAATAATCACCGACGGCATAACCACGCTTGACACCGCAGCTCTCACCGGAGAAAGCCTTCCCGTAGACGCGGCGCCGGGTGCGGAGGTGCACAGCGGCAGCATAAATATGACCGGACTTATAAGAATACGCACCACAAAGGAATTTGACCAGTCCACGGCAGCGAGAATTATGGAGCTTGTCGAGGAATCGGGCGCGAGAAAATCAAAATCAGAAAACTTTATAAGCAAATTTGCGCGCTATTATACTCCGGCGGTGTGCGGCGGCGCCCTCGCGCTTGCGGTTATCGCGCCGCTTGTAAGGCTGGGAATAATGCGCGCAACCCCGGAATGGGGAAGCTGGATCATGCGCGCGCTGACCTTCCTTGTAATAAGCTGTCCATGCGCGCTTGTGATAAGCATACCTCTGAGCTTCTTTGCCGGAATAGGCGGAGCAAGCAGCAAGGGTATATTGATAAAAGGCTCAAATTTCCTTGAAGCTCTGGCAAGGACGAAATATGTTGTATTTGACAAAACGGGAACGATAACGCGCGGCGTGTTTGAGGTGACGGGTATTCACCATAATAAGCTGGAGGAGCAGAAGCTCCTGGAATACGCGGCGCTTGCGGAAAGCGGCTCAAGCCACCCGATCGCAAGGAGCATAAGACAGGCGTGCAAAACCGCGCCGGACACTTCAAGGGTAACGTCAGTCGAAGAGCTTGCCGGACGCGGTATAAGGGCGGTAATAGACGGCAGGGAAATTGCGGTCGGAAACGAAAAGCTCATGCGGGAGCTTGGCGTTGAGTATCATGACTGCCATAAGGCGGGAACGCTTGTACATATCGCCATAGACGGCGGCTATGCGGGGCATATCCTGATTTCCGACGTTATAAAGCCGACATCGCAGCAGGCGGTATCAGAGCTTAAAAGGGCGGGAATTAAAAAGACCGTCATGCTCACCGGCGACACCTCAAAAGCGGCGGAGCCTGTCGCGGCGGCTGTTGGAATTGATGAGGTTTACAGCGGACTTCTTCCGGCGGATAAGGTGGAGAAGGTCGAACAGCTTCTTAGCGGCAAGGGAGCAAAGGAGGTTCTCGCCTTTGCCGGCGACGGAATAAACGACGCTCCTGTGCTTGCCCGCGCGGATGTGGGAATAGCGATGGGCGCCCTCGGCTCGGACGCTGCAATTGAGGCGGCGGACATAGTGCTTATGGACGATGATCCGCTTAAAATCGCAAAGGCTGTAAGAATTTCAAAGAAGTGCATGAGAATAGTATATGAAAACATATACTTTGCGATTGGCATAAAGCTATTATGCCTTGCCCTCGGCGCGCTTGGCATTGCTAATATGTGGCTTGCGATATTTGCCGATGTCGGAGTTATGATCATCGCGGTATTGAACGCGGTAAGAACGCTGAAGGTAAAATAATGTATTTAAAACGGCTTCGGAAAAATCATCGGAGCCGTCTTTTATTTTGAAATCATACTCAGCGCTTCCGACGCACCGCTTATGATCTCTATAAGCTCATCGGAATTATATTTGTCCTTGTTCTGGGAAT
>JBJEFT010000099.1:0-9780 GCA_051874315.1 Candidatus Ornithomonoglobus sp. | reverse complement strand
CAGATTTACTTACAATTCAAATAATAAGGAGACTGCTATGAAAAGAGACGATATTAGATTCGAGCTTAAGCACGAGGTGCTCAAGCTTGTTGCCGAACATACCTTTAACGATTCCATGACTATGGATGTCTTTGAACAGATACCGTTTCAGGTTATTCCGGGAATCACTCCGCGTTTCCGCTGCTGCGTTTACAAGGAACGCGAGATTATCCGCCAGAGAACAAGACTCGCTCTCGGTATGATGCCAATACCGCGCGATAACCATGAGCATATTGACATGAATGAGCATATAATTCAGGTTATCCCCGCCGCCTGCGAGGGCTGTCCCATTAACCGTTTCCAGGTTACGGAGAACTGTCAGAACTGTATGCAGAAGGCGTGTCAGAAGGCATGCGCGTTCGGCGCAATCACCATAACGCCCAGAGGCGCGTATATTGATCAGACAAAATGTAAGGAATGCGGCCGCTGCGCGGATTCCTGTCCGTATCATGCGATCGCCGATCTCATGCGTCCGTGCAAGAGAAGCTGCGATGTAGGCGCGATCGATATCGGCGGCAATAGGCTGGCGCATATAGACAATAAGAAATGTATTGCCTGCGGTCACTGCGCTCAGGCGTGTCCGTTCGGCGCGATTTCGGATATTTCGTACATAACAAGGGTTATTGAGGCAATCAAGGATCCGAACGTTGTAACCGTCGCTATTCCGGCGCCTGCCGTTGAGGGTCAGTTCGGTCCGAACGCGACAGTCGGCAGAGTAAAGACAGCATTGAAGCAGCTCGGCTTCGATTATGTTTACGAGGTAGCCCTCGGCGGCGATCTCGTTTCAATGCACGAGGCGAAGGAGCTTATAGAGAACAAGGAAAAGGGCAGAAAGATGACGACCTCCTGCTGTCCGGGCTTTGTGAACCTTATCAGAAAGCATTATCCGCAGCTTATGGAATACGTTTCAACAACGGTTTCGCCGATGCAGGCTAACTACAGATATATTCAGCAGAAGCACCCGGGCGCGTTCGTTGTATTCATCGGTCCGTGTATCGCAAAGAAATTTGAGGCTGAAATGATGAAGGCTCCCGATGTGGTAATGACCTTTGAGGAGCTGAACGCGATATTTGACGCAAGACATATCAATCCTGAGGACTGCGACGAGGACATCAATCCGGACGCAACCTCCTACGGACGCCGTTTCTCAGGCGCGGGCGGCGTTGCCGCGTCGGTTGTTAAGGCTGCCGCGGAATGCGGTGTAACCGATGTTAAGACAAAGCCGTGCTCAGGCGTTAAGGAGTGTAAGGTCGCGCTCGCTATGCTCAAGGCAGGCAAGCTCCCCGAGGATATTATTGAGGGTATGGCATGCGATGGCGGATGTATCGCGGGCCCCGGTTCAATAGCAAAGCTGCCGCAGCTTAAGCAGGCGCGCATGAAGAAGGTGAAGGGCAAGGATAACGATTCAATCGGCGATATGTTAAGAGATATGGACGCGCTTGATGTCGATATGGTCCGCGAAAGCTTTGATATGCCCGAAAGAGCGGAATTTATTCTCACAAACAGAGTGCACGAATTACTGGGCAATAAGTAATGCAAAAAGCGTCTTATGACGGACACTGATAAATAATAACAGAGCCTATCGTTTTTCCTGACGATAGGCTCTGCTTGTTTTCTTTATTTTTTATATATGATTTTTTTCCATATACTCTAACAGTTTTTTTCAAGATCCTTTTTTATTTTCCACAAAACGACCGCAACAGCAATAAATGTAAAAGTATCCGCTGCAGGCATGAAGAACGGCAGCGCATACAGACCGCCTAACATGGTCAGCAGAATGGGAAATCCTGCGCCGAAAACAATCTCACGCGTAACAGACAGTACAGAGGATTGCGCTGCCTTACCCAGGGATTGGAGGAATATGAAGCATCCCTTATTAACACACGCCAGAATCAGCAGACAAAGCTGCGCTCGTATGAACCAGACGGCATATTGGGTATAATAAATACTTTCATTCTCTGAGCCGAAAAATCTGATCAACTGATTTGGAAGCAGAATGAAAACCGCAGATGCGATCAGACCGACGATCGCCTCTGCCGCCATCAGACGTTTCATCAGACCCAGCACCCTATCGTTTCGTTTAGCTCCGATGTTATAGCCCGAAATAGGTATACAGCCGGCAGCCAGTCCCGCGGCGATTGAAATGATTATCTGGAAAAACTTCATTACGATGCCTACTATAGCGGTAGGTATCTGGGAATATTCAGGCTGACTGAATATTTCATCCGCGGCTCCGGCTTTCACCGCCATATTGAGTGTGGCCGCCATAGAGATCACAATGGATATCTGCGACAGGAAGCTTGCCGACCCGAGCGCAAGAATTTTCTTCATCAGCTTCGGACGGAAAATAAAGCTGTCCTTATTGAGCTTCACAGCTTTCATCCGGAACAGATATACTACCGCCATAAGCGCTGATACGATCTGTCCGAAAATGGTTGCTATAGCGGCGCCCGCCATACCCCAATGCAGTATGTAGATACAAATCGGGTCAAGTATGATATTCAGCACCGCGCCGACCAGCAGGGTGGCCATAGCAAAACGCGGACTCCCGTCTGAACGGATAATAGGATTCAACGCCTGACCAAACATATAAAAGGGTATGCCCAGAGTGATCCAGAAAAAGTATTCTTTTGAAAATCGGAAGGTTTCGTCATTGACCCTGCCGCCGAAAGCGGTCAGAATCTGCTCTTGGAAAACCAGATAAATTATCATAAGCACAATGCTTACTACAATAACCGAAATGACAGAGCTGCCAATACCGCCGCGGGCATTGCTATAATTCCGGGCGCCAAGACTTATGCTCACAAATGTGCAGCAGCCGTCTCCGATCATAACGGCAATTGCGATCGCCACCACCGTCATAGGAAAAACCACGGTGTTGGCCGCGTTTCCATAGGAACCGAGATAAGCTGCGTTTGCAATAAATATCTGGTCAACAATATTGTACAGAGCCGCTACCAGCATAGAAATCACGCATGGAACGGCATATTTACACATCAGTTTTCCCAAAGACTCTTTTTCCAGATAGTCATTTATTTTTGCTTCAACCATGTAATAACCTCCTCATAATTTGTTTCATTTATTTAATTATAATACTATATCCGGTCAAAATCCATATAAATATCAGACAATTTATATACGTTCGGCCGTAACTTCCGTTTCGGTTATTTTCTGACAAACAAAAACAGCATAGCCATGGGCTATGCTTGGCTATGCTGTTCTTTACTTTTTATAATATCTTTGACAGGAAGCCCTGCAGGCGTTCGTTCTTCGGATGATCGAAGATCTCATCCGGGGTGCCTTCCTCAAGAATTACACCGTCAGCCATAAATATTACGCGGCTTGCAACCTCTCTTGCAAAGCCCATCTCATGAGTTACGACAACCATCGTCATACCCGCCTTCGCAAGATTCTTCATAACGTCAAGCACCTCGCCGACCATCTCAGGGTCAAGCGCGGAGGTAGGCTCGTCAAAGAGCAGCACGTCCGGCTCCATACACAGCGCGCGTACGATCGCGACCCTCTGCTTCTGACCGCCCGAAAGCTGGTCCGGGTAAGAGTCGGCCCTGTCTCCCAGACCTACTCTTTCAAGTAACTCTCTTGCCATCTTCTCCGCCTGCGCCTTCGGCATTTTCTTCAGCTTAATAGGCGCCGCCGTCATATTTTTAAGAACCGTCATGTTCGGGAACAGGTTGAAGTGTTGGAACACCATTCCCATCTTCTGTCTGTGCTTGTTTATATTCACATGGGGCGCGGCAATATCCGTTCCCTCAAAGGTTATCTGTCCCGATGTCGGCAGCTCCAGAAGATTAAGGGAGCGCAGAAAGGTCGATTTTCCGCTTCCTGAGGGGCCGATTATGACAACTACCTCGCCCTTTTCAATATCAGTATTGATTCCGTCAAGCGCCTTTACGGCTCCGCCGTTATAGTGCTTCTTTAAATCCCGTACCTGAATAAGCGCGTTATCTTTCATTCTTCTTCAGCCTCCTCTCAATTCTTCCGACAAGATATGTGAGCAGCAATACCATTACAAGATAAATAAGCGCGACTGCGATAAGCGGCATAAACGGTGAGAACGTCACACCTCTTATGATATTACCGCCGCGGGTAAGATCTGTGATACCGACATAACCCGCAACCGAGGTTTCTTTTAAGAGCGCTATAAACTCATTGAGAAGCGTCGGGAGTATACTCTTAAACACCTGAGGCATTACTATTATAAGCATCGTCTGGATATAATTAAAGCCCAGCGACCGCCCCGCCTCAAACTGTCCGTTGTCTATAGACATGATACCGCCTCGGAAAATCTCGGCAACATACGCGCCTGAGTTAATGCCGAATGCGATCATCGCCACTCCTACACCGTTCTTTGCCGATGCAAAAACTATGAAAAACATAATAAGCAGCTGCACTACAACAGGCGTTCCGCGGAAAAGAGCAAGATAGACCTTACAGACGGCATTAAAAAACTTCATTATCACATAGCCCACCTTATTGCTGCGCGCCATGCTTTCCTTGTTCTTATCATAGGTTGTTCTTACCGCCGCCACGATCATGCCGAGCAGGACACCTATTATTGCCGCAACGACCGTAATCAGAATTGTATTCAGGAGACCTGTTGTAATGTTTTTCCACCTGTCGGCATCAACGAAGTTCAGCACAAACTGCGCCTTAATATCCGCAAACCATTCATTCATTAGCTTTCACCCTTCCATTTCACATAAAATAAGGGAGGTCTGACTTTGAAATCAGACCACCCTCATTGATAATTCTGATCAATCAGCAACAATATACTTGTCAAGGATCGACTGTATTGTTCCGTCCTCCTTGAGCTCAGCTATCGCATCGTTTATTTTTGAAAGAAGCTCATCGTTGCCCTTTGCGGTACAGAGCGCATATTCTTCCTCTGTATAAGCCGAATCAAGAATTGTAAGGCCCTCGTTTGCGGCTACATATGACTTAGCCGGCTGGTTATCAATGATTACGCAGTCGATCTTGCCTGCAACCAATGCCGCAACAGCGTCCGCGCCTGACTGGAATTCCTGAACTCTGTCAGAGCCGAAATCATCTGTAGCATAAATATCGCCTGTTGTGCTGAGCTGCACGCCTACAGTATATGCGGCGCCGTCCGCGAGAAGATCGTCAACCGATGTGATTTCCGAGTCCTCGGGAACGATTATTGACTGGATACCCGTTGCGTATGTATCCGAAAAATCCATGCTCTGCTGTCTCTCCGGCGTTACGGTGATGCCCGCAAGACCTATGTCATACTTACCTGACTGTACACCTGTGAGAACCGAATCAAACTCTACGTCCTCGATCTTAAGTGTCATTCCGAGCTTGTCCGCGATCGCTTCCGCAATTTCAGCGTCTATACCTACGATCGCATCGCCCTCATAATACTCATACGGCGGGAACTGGGCGTTTGTCGCCATTGTGAGAACCTCACCGCCTGCTGTATCTGCAGTATCTGTATCAGTATCAGCCGGAGCCGAACCGCCGCAGCCTGTAAGTACAGTCGAAAGCGAAAGAACCGCAGCTGTTGTCAATGCTAAAAATTTCTTATTCATAATTATTTCCTCCATTAAATTTATGATTTCTTATTATAGCACAATTGTTTGCATAATTCAATACCTTTTTGAATAATTATAAATTTTTTTTGCATAATTAAACTAACCAAAAAAATAACCGTATATTGACAAACTTTATATAAATATGGTATTATAGAAAGCAAAAGGAGGTATTAAACAACATAATGATAAAACACAAAAAAATTTTTATAATCCTGCTTTCCGCATTCTTTATTGGACTGCCTGTCGGCGCGTTTGCGGCAGAGCCTGCGCCGGACAAAGGCTTTGGGCGTATTCCTTGGGCAGTAAAATGCTGCGGAGCCATGCCGAATGGGATGACTGCCGGGTTTGTTATTTTAGCCGTTGTCATTGCTCTCACGGTATTATACGGAATAAAGATCAAGGGGGACAAGCGTAATGAAAAATAATTCAAGACAGGACCGTATTCCGGGTTATCTTTATGCTCTGGACGGTCTGCGCGCGGTTTCCCTGCTGCTCATCGTAATGTTCCACACATGGCAGCAGAGCTGGATAAGCTACCATTGGAAGCCTACCGGTATGACACATTATCTTTTTAACCTTGAAACCTTGCAGCGCTGCGGCTATGTTGCCATAGATGCCTTCTTCGTTCTGAGCGGCTTCTGTCTGTTCTATCCGATCGCAAGGAATATGTTCGGAGAAAGTAAATTCGGAGGCTGGAAAAGCTTCTTCATAAAGCGCGCAAGGCGGATCTATCCGTCTTATCTGCTAATTCTTCTTATAATGCTGTTTGTCCCAAAGCTCGCCTATGGCTGTGATATGCGCAATTTTACGGAGGTTATAAAGCACTATCTTACACATATACTGTTTATACATACATGGAATGCGAAAACTCTCGGAAGCACGATTTCTACTGCATGGACAATGGGGATCGAGTGTCAGTTCTATGTAATATTCCCGTTCCTCTGTATTCCGTTCAGAAAAAAACCGGTCGCAACCTTTGCAGGCATGGTAATTTTCTCGCTCGGGCTGCGGCTTTTTATGCTTTCCTATAAGGATATCGGGACTATGGTCATGCAGGCTGTTACCCCGGCATATTTTGATGTGTTCGGGTTCGGCATGATCGCAGCATATTTTGTTGTGTACGCGAGAAACAACGCGCGCGCTCTTATGGATAAGCTTAAGCCGTTTATGACGCTTATTTCGGCGCTGTGCCTGTTCCTTGCGGTATGCTATATGTACTGGCTCAACCGCGCGCAGTTCCCGGACGGCTTCGGTAAGGATGCATATTTCCGTTTCCTGTACCGCGGTATTTTTGCCGCTCTGATGGCTGGCTTCATCTTTACAGCCTGCTTCTCCTACAGCTTCTGGGAAAAGAAAATCTGCGGAAATAAGCTATGGATCTTCCTCTCATCAATATCATATACGGTATATCTCTGGCATCAGAATATATACATATTCCTCAAAAATACAAATCTTATGGGCGCCGTAACAGAACGTCCGATGGATGACCGTCCCGCAATGTGGAGAATGACTGTAATATGCCTTGCGTCATCTGTTATCATAGGCTGGCTTGTTACAAGCTTTATTGAAACTCCGATCGTGAAATACGGCTTTAAGGGCGCGTTTGACAAGCTGATGACACGCTTACAGCTCAAGGAAGAGAAAAAAACAACAAAACGCGTTCATTCAAAAAAAAGATGATCTGAAAAGGCTGCTCCCAAAACGGAACAGCCTTTGATCATATTTAATTTACCTTATACAAAGTATCCGATCCCGCCGAATATACTTTTTCAAGCTTATTTATTGATGTCATATTCGGGTTCAGTTCGCTTTGCTCACTCGGTCCGACATATACATAATCAATATCATTTTCCTCACAGAAGCTTATCAGATTATTATATGAACCGCTGTAAGCCTTTTTCATTTCGCTTTCCATCTGACTGTACTGCGCGCCCATGCCGTGTGTGCTTACGAAATTGCCCGGTCCGAGGTATATATCCCTTCCGCTCAGCACATATACCGGATTATGCAGCTGGGTGCCTGTAAGAATTTTTGCATCGGACGGGAGATTATCCCTTATATACTCCGCCATGTCAAGATCGTCAGCGGAATATATCTGCCATCTACCGTTGCCGTCCGTGGCTACTCCGCTGTAATACTCTCTGCATATCGTAAGCGCGCCCGAAAGCGTTCCCGCCGCTACAACAATAACTGCAAGATATGCGCGGCCTCTGACATTTTTAAGCGCATCCCACATCTTGAGCATCCAGTCCGCAATTATCATGATAAGAATCATATATGCTATAAAGAATACCTTATTATTATCATATGCAAGAGGCTGGAACA
This sequence comes from Candidatus Ornithomonoglobus sp., assembly GCA_051874315.1. GTDB lineage: Bacteria > Bacillota > Clostridia > UBA1381 > UBA1381 > Ornithomonoglobus. Next base: position 1,843 of record JBJEFT010000099.1, on the reverse strand, counting down.
GGATCAGCTCCGCGGATATGAATACAAGAGCGCAGCCCGCAAGCAGCTTCTTATTGTCCTTTGACGCGCACAATATTGCCGGTACGGCAAACAGGGCCGCAATACCCCAGTTCTTAAGATAGAACCACAGATACGGATCAGCCGAGTTTTCCCAGTTAAAGTGCCATGTCATAAATGAATCATTGCTAACCTGACGCAGCGTCCATACCGCAAGCTGCGGGATCAGCATAACAGCGGTTATGCCGCCGAATATGACCCAGTTTATAAAGAACTTCTTTTTATCCTCCGGCGTTTTTTCCTCAAACAGATATGCAAAGAACATTACAGCGCATATCATGCCGAATGCCATAAATGAATGTGTGTGAATCATCAGCATACAGCCCGAAAGGACACCGAGTATTATATAGAACTTTCTCTGCTTTGTCTTGACAGCGTTTACAAGCAGCCATATAAGCGGCTGAATAACACACCAGCCCGCCATTGTTGTTCTCTGCGGTACTATCATATCGCAGATGGTGTTCGCCCAGCAGATATTATGATTGAAGTCTGAGGCTCTCGCATTGGTCGGCGTATGATAATAGGCGGTGAATATCTGCGTAAATACAGAGTGGTCGGCCTTTGCTCCCTCAAAGAAATAAGCAAAGCCGAGTCCGCCGTTAAAGAAGAACAGTATTGTCGCAAGAACCGCGGCAGCCTTTCTCTTTGTAACAGTGAACGCCACAATATAGAAGCCGCCTACAAGAAGCATTGAAATTATGTAGCTCGGAATAAGCACCGCCCAGCGAACCGGAGTCCCGAACAGGAACAGGCTTGATGAAAGCATATCCACAAAGAACGGATAACCGATAATATTTCCCGGCATTATGCTGTAATCCGGCGGGAACTGATGCTGCTCCGCGATACTTGTTACAAAGCTGAGATGCAGCTGCAGATCACCGTAGGTACTCTCACCCGTTGTCACTCCGCCCGACGCGTTCGGCATAAGAACATGGTTTGTGAGTATTATCCAGATAATCAATGAAATCGGGAGTACAAGACAAAGGAGTATCCTCCAGTCCATATACGGAGCGGACGCCGGAGCTGCCGCAGTCTCCGTTTTCTTTCCTCTGCCCTTTTTCTGAACCGGCACCGCTGCCGCTTTGCCGCCGATACCAAGAGAACGCTTGAAATCCTCTAGTCCGTTTTTCTTTATAATATATGCCGCCGGAATGGCCGAAAGCACGATGAGAACAATATGGCTTATATATGTAAATCCGAAAATGAATGACGGAATCACAACGCCTGCCATAAGCAGTACGTTTCCGAATATGCCGCCCATCCAGCCGCGGAAATATACATCCTTGTCACGGAACAGCCGGCAGCTGTACACATATCCTATAAACAGAAAATATGCGTATATTAAAACACCTAACATTATCTTATTTCCTCCTAACTATTATAAAATACACTTACATTATCGCATAGCCTCTGAACCACAGAATGGCTATGGTGACAAACAAGATCCCTTCAATAAGCAGGATTATGTTTTTAATAAACCTGTTGTCAATGCCTGCATACACGATATACAGTGGAATACATACGGAAATATATCGTCCGCCCGAAATCATCCAGCTTTGCAGGAAGGTCAAGCCCGTATATGCGCCTATAAATAACAGATATGCAGTGTTGACCTTTTTATAGGCGCCTGCGAATATTGCCGTCACAGCTACGAAGAAGGATATGATCTGAGGCCAGTATATGATCATAGAAAGCGAGAAGTTATTCTGACCCACACTATAGCTTGTTGACATACTCTGAGAGATCCATGTGGATGAGTTATACCACGGCTCTGCCGCCTGATATT
>JBJEFT010000098.1:0-2491 GCA_051874315.1 Candidatus Ornithomonoglobus sp. | reverse complement strand
ATAAACCTCTTTCTGTATGCCGCAACTTTGTGAATAGTCAGACAGAGCTTATCAGCGCTTACAGCGTATTCAACTCTGTTCAATATAACAAAAACGAATCCTATTATACGCATTTTGTAAAGACATGTAATACACTGGGGATCCCGGGCTATGACAAGTTTCTGAACTATATGCTTGTTGTTGATTACATTATTGCCAACAGCGACAGACATCTTCGTAACTTTGGTATAATCCGGAATGCAGACACACTGGAATGGATCGGATTTGCGCCGCTGTTTGACTGCGGCACCAGTCTTTGGTATGATAAAATTGCAAAGAATATAAAGCCTGTAAAATTCGATGAGAGCAAGCCGTTTGCCTCAACACATCAGAAGCAAATCCGTCTGGTAACAGATACATCATGGATTAACTTTGATGCACTGATCGGAATTGATGATGAATTCTACCGTATTTTACAGAAATCCGAATACATTGATGAACGTCGACGGGACAGTCTGTGCTATGCTTTAAACCACAGAATATCAATGCTTAAGGAAATAATGCGGCAAGCGCAGTGAGGCTCTGATCTTACTGCGTTTTGTTTTAGTAGCATTACTACGTTATAAGCCTTAAATACCCGCTCTATATTTACACTTCAATCATATCCAATATTTCAATATCCGCCGGGCAGAATTCATAGTTCTTTATTTCTGAAACACTGACCCATTTTATATCCTTATGCACATTCATTTGTATATCACCATTATTAATAACAGCATTAAAGAATGTAAAATTAATCAGCTTATCAGGGTACTGATACTGCGTCTGTGCAAATATATCTGTAACCGATAAATCAACAGCCAATTCTTCTTTGCACTCTCTTATTATACATTCTTCAAGTGTTTCTCCGGGTTCAAGCTTACCGCCGGGGAACTCCCACAGGCCTCCCATTGATGAATCATCAGCCCTCTGGCATATCAGGATTTTGCCCTCACTATTTCTTATAACAGCCGCTGTTACCGTTAATTCCCTCATTTCCGCGCTTCTCCCTAATATTTTTCTTATGCTATTATACACCTTTACATTGTTAAATTCAAGACCATATGTCATATTTTGAAATTTCGTATTGAAATCAATATCCTTTTGTAGTAAAATAATACTATCAAATGAAATGAGGGATCTGGCATGTTAAAACCGGGAATTTATGAGCAGATAATAAATCAGGAAATCTCAACCGAGCTTGAACAGAGAAAAACAGATATTGTTGTATCAAAAACATCTGTTGATGAAGGAGAAGCCGCGGGCATTCTTTCAAAGTATGTTAAAGAGGTTATAGAAAAAAATCTTACCGCCGTAAAAGAAAACGGAGGTGATCTGAGTGATCAGGTCGAATTGGTCAATAAGATCTTATCTGCCGCAAACAGTGCCGGAAACGAACAAAGTAAGCTTGACAGCAATGCTGAGCAGCTGCTTACGCTGCTTGAAAAGAAAAACTCATCATATGCCGTAACAGCCAAAGCAGAGGTTATTCGTCCCGAAACATCGATCGCGCACAGCTCCCTGTTTACCGGCGCAGTTCATGAACCGAGTATGTTTACAGAGTTGAAGAAGGAGATCGTATCTTCTGACAGAATTGATATGCTTGTTTCATTTATTAAATGGAGCGGTCTGCGCCTTATAATCGAAGAATTAAAAGAGTTTACTCAGCGCGGCGGAATACTGCGTATCATAACCACCTCATATATGGGCGCAACTGATCCTAAAGCTATAGAGGAGCTTCGTGTTCTTCCTAACACCGAAATCAAAGTATCATATGATACAAAGAGAACCAGGCTTCATGCTAAAACCTATGTATTTTATCGTGATACGGGCTTCACCACCGCATATATCGGTTCCTCAAACCTTTCAAATGCTGCAATATCAAGCGGTCTTGAATGGAATGTCAAGGTTACGGCTAAAGACCTGCCCGAAACGATAAAAAAGGTTAATGCAACCTTTGAAAGCTACTGGAATTCCGCTGAATTTGAAATATACAACGAAGCCGAGCTTCCGAGGCTTGAAAAGGCCTTAAAGGCTGAACGATATTGTTCGGATACCTCAAAGCAAAATTTTTTCTTTGATATTATTCCGTTCTCATATCAGCAGGAAATACTTGACAAGCTTCGGGCTGAACGAGAGGTCAGAAATCACTATAAAAATCTCGTTGTTGCCGCTACAGGTACGGGAAAAACAGTTATCTCTGCATTCGATTACAGAGGTTTCTGCAAAGCCAATCCGGGAAAAGCGAACAAGCTTCTTTTTGTTGCTCATCGTGAGGAAATTCTCGAACAGAGCATTGCAGCCTTCAGGGCGGTTTTAAAGGATGCTAATTTCGGTGAACTGCTTGTAGGTAATTACAAAGCCGAAAGTATAGATCATCTTTTTATATCTATACAAACCTTTAACTCAAAAGCTCTTTAGAGAAATATTTTGACACGATAAATCATGACAAATTAATTTCAATACTGAGAGA
>JBJEFT010000097.1:0-2498 GCA_051874315.1 Candidatus Ornithomonoglobus sp. | reverse complement strand
AGGTTATTGACAAATATCTTTGGTTATGATAAACTAACCATATAGGTTAAGAATTACTAACTGTTTGCGCCCGTATTTTATATTGGTTACGCAAAACTAATTTGTATAGGAGGGATAATTATGCCTTTATCGATGGCTAACGTTGGAGAGAAAAAGTGTGTCGTTAAGGTTAACGGCAGAGACGAACAAAGGAAGCATCTTGAAAAGCTCGGCTTTGTTGAAGGAGCAGAGGTAACTGTTGTTTCGGAAATTTCCGGTAACATGATAGTTAATGTCAAGGACAGCCGTATTGCCATTGATAGGTCATTGGCAAACAGGATAATAGTTTGATGCCGTCATTAAATAGGATAGAAAGGAAGAAAAAAATGACTCTCAAGGATGTAAAGGTTGGTCAGAAGGTAACTGTACGCAAGCTGACAGGCGAGGGTGCAGTAAAGCGCCGTATTATGGATATGGGCATTACAAAGGGCATCGAGGTCTATGTGCGCAAGGTTGCTCCGCTGGGCGATCCAATCGAGGTAACGGTACGCGGCTATGAGCTGTCAATCAGACGCGCTGATGCTGAGATGATTGAGGTTCAGTGATCATCTCAAATTTTTTTACAGTCAGGTTAGCAAGTTCTAACGGATTTTAGGAACATGCAAAAATAGTAAAAACAGCATAGCTCAGATAAGCGCAGTGCTGTCATAACCAATTGGAAAGGGGAATTATTGAAATGTCAGTAACAATAGCGTTAGCCGGTAATCCGAACTCCGGTAAAACCACATTGTTTAACGCGCTCACAGGCTCAAATCAGTTCGTAGGTAACTGGCCGGGCGTTACAGTAGAAAAGAAAGAGGGCAGACTCAAGGGTCAGAAGGATGTAATCATTACAGACCTTCCGGGTATCTATTCACTTTCACCGTATACACTTGAAGAAGTAGTTGCAAGAAATTATCTTATCAACGAGAAGCCGGACGCAATTCTGAATATTGTTGACGGAAGCAACCTTGAAAGAAACCTTTATCTTACAACCCAGCTCACAGAGCTTGGCATTCCTGTTGTAATGGCGGTCAACATGATGGACGTTGTCAATAAGAACGGCGATACCATCAATTTCAAAAATCTTTCAAAGGCTCTCGGCTGCGAGGTCGTTTCGATCTCGGCATTGAAGGGCACGGGAATAAAGGAAGCGGCGGCAAAGGCTGTTGAGGCGGCAAAGTCGGGTAAGAAGCTTGTTCCGGCGCACAATTTCAGCAAGGAGGCCGAAGGCTATATAGCTGAGATCGCGGCAAAGCTTACTGATGTAGCCGAGGAGCAGAAGCGTTTCTATGCAATCAAGCTTTTTGAGCGCGATGATAAGATAGGCGAAACACTCAAGTCGGTTCCTGATGTCAGCGATGTGATCACAAGGGCAGAGGAAGAAATGGATGATGATACAGAGAGTATTATCACAAATGAGCGTTATACATATATTTCATCAATAATCAGCGGCTGCCTTAAGAAAAAGGGCGGACAGAAGCTCAGCACATCGGATAAGATAGACAGGATCGTTACAAACAGAATTCTCGCATTGCCGATATTCGCGGTTGTAATGTTTATCGTATATTATATTTCGGTAACAACAGTGGGCACGATTTTTACCGACTGGGCAAACGACGGAGTGTTCGGCGACGGCTGGCACTTATTCGGAATAGGCACCTCATCCTATGAACAGGCTGTTGAGGACTGGGGCGAGCAGTACAATGTAGCTGCAAATTCAGCTATAGTTGACGGTTTTGAAGCGGCGGCTGAGGAAGCGGGTGTTGACCCCGAGGAAGCGGCAGAGCTTTCAATAACGGTTGAGGTTTATGATGATGAAGGCGCGGTAGAGGAAACAATCGAAAACGTAACGGTTGACGAATACCTCGCTGCTGCCGGCACGCTTGAGGAAGCGGGCGATGAGCCTGATCCGGCGGATTACGGCGTATGGGTACCGGGTATTCCGGTGATCATCGAGGCAGGACTTGAAAAGCTCGGAACGGCTGATTGGCTCAACAGCCTTATCCTTGACGGTATCGTTGCCGGTGTAGGCGCGGTTCTTGGCTTTGTTCCGCAGATGCTCGTATTGTTCATATTCCTCGCATTCCTCGAATCCTGCGGCTATATGGCGCGTATAGCGTTCATCATGGACAGAATTTTCAGACGCTTCGGACTTTCGGGTAAGTCATTCATTCCGATCCTTATCGGAACAGGCTGCGGCGTTCCGGGTATCATGGCATCAAGAACAATTGAGAACGAGCGTGACCGCCGTATGACGATCATAACAACAACCTTCATTCCGTGCGGAGCAAAGCTCCCCATTATCGCGCTTATCGCGGGCGCATTGTTCGGCGGCGCGGCATGGGTTGCGCCGAGCGCATATTTTGTCGGCATCGCGGCAATCGTATGCTCAGGTATTATTCTTAAAAAGACAAAGATGTTTGCGGGCGATCCGGCTCCGTTCGTTATGGAGCTTCCGGCATACCATCTGCCGACAG
>JBJEFT010000096.1:0-2507 GCA_051874315.1 Candidatus Ornithomonoglobus sp. | reverse complement strand
GATGTCAACAAATATCCCGAAGCTGAAACCGGATGAGCTTGACAGAAAGATGCTGTCTGAAATGGAATCAGATTCAGATTGCCGGGAGTTTGTTTCAGAAAGCGAGGCAATGCGTGAATTAGGATTAATATAATAACCGAAGAAAAATACGCATATCCATCCATTATGGCATAATATGCGTATTTTTATAATATCTGCTTAAATCTGACAAAATATCTTGCTTTTGCCACAAAAATATGGTATAATAATTTTCGGAAAAGGCAAGAGATTAGACGTTGGACGGAAAGCCACCCAGTATGCGGGAAGTCGCATACCATACACAAGTATATTTGCGTATGTCTATTAAGGGGGTGGTATAATAGATGAAAAATTTCATCTGCAAAGTGACAGTATCGTTGCTTTGCATTGCAATATCAATAGCCATCTTCGCCATATCGGCAAGATAATGCTGTAATAAAGCAATAACCGTTCCAATTCTGCAGTTCTGGAACGGTTATTTTTAAAACCAAATTTCAGGCTGACCGTCTAACGCTCTGCCTTTTCTTTATTTATATTATAACACGCACGACTGATGATGTCAAGTGTTTTTTTTGATTTTATATAAAGCGTTCTTTTAAAGGGATATGCGTAATTTTTTTGCTTTTTTCTATTTACAAACCGATTAAAATATGGTATTATTAGCTTGCGACATATAATTTAAGGATATTAAAAAGAGGTGTATAAGATTGCCATAATCGTATACGCTTTGATTTGATATTGTCTTCTTTTTAATATTCTATGGAAACAATTATGTGTCGCAGCATTGGAATCAAGGCAGCGTTATGGAGTGCGCCGTTGGCTTGATTTGATGCCTGCGGCGCATTTTTTGTTTTCATGGAAAAATTTTTTATCAAATTTTAGGAGGAATTTCAAATGAAAAGAAAACGCAAACGGTTTTTGGCATGGCTGCTTTCAGCGGCTTTAATTGTGAGCTTGCTACCTTGTATGGCGGTGCAGGCGGAAACAACGATAAAGCTTGGGGATTACGTTCAAATGGGGACTTATTATGATGAGCCTATTTTGTGGAGATGCGTATCCTTTGAGAAAATAAAAGGATACGATAATGAAGGAAATCCAATTATGGACGCAACTGATACCGTCACAGAATACAAGGATGGGTATTTACCGTTGATGATTAGCAATAGCATTATATGTTTTAAACCTTTTGATGCAGCGGGCAATGTCGCAAGCGGTTCTCATGGACGAGGTAATGGCGATGGTTATGGAAGCGGAAAATATGGAAGAAGGACTCAAGGCTCTAATTACTGGGGTGATTCTAATATTCGATGTTGGCTAAATTCAAATGCTACAGCCGGAAACATAAATTGGCAATGTGGAAACCCCCCAAGTATTGATAATGTATATGATGGTTTTGATTCTTATGATAATGAGAGTGGATTTATGCTGAATTTTAGCAAGATAGAATTAAATTCTATATGTTCAGTTACCCAAAAATCATTTTTGGATCCATATGAGTACACTGATAAACATACTGATACATACCTAAGGGTTGATAATAAAATAAATATAAGCAATTATGATACGGCAGATTATGAGTATATTACAGACTATTTTTTTCTGTTAGATATTCAGCAAGTAAAGAATATAGGAAATAACTTTTATAACAATAATAGTGGAATGAAAATGCCGGAAGGTGCAACAGATGCTGCAATTAATCATTCAAATGGTCATAGAAGTAGTTCAGGAAAATTTTTACTACGCACACCAAATTGTGCTACTTTATATGGTGGGGGCTGGGGCGCCAGTTATCGTGTTATTAATGCATCCTCTTTTTCATCTTTAGGCGTCAGTTGGGCATATGTAAGTGACGGAATCAGGCCGGCGTTCTTCCTATCTGAAAATACCAAGCTTTCTTCCGGCAACGGCACGGAGTCATCGCCCTACACCGTGGACGGCAGTGGCAGCTATACCCCTGCAACCGAAGCACCAACGCCTACCCCCACCGCACAGCCAACCTCCCTCAAAATCTACTGTAACGAGCCGTCGCTCTCGACAACTGTGGGAAATGTTTTCATAGTAGGCGCGGCAATGCAGGACGAAAACGGCAATTACGGCTCACCTGAGGATATAACCTTTGACATTGAAGATGAGAGCATATTAAGAGCGGTCAAGACGACAGGCGACGGAGAAACACGGCAGCTGACCTTTAACGCGCTCAAAGAGGGAACTACCGTGATAAAGGTCACGGATAAGGCGACAGGGCAAACGGGGGAGCTGTCCTTTACGGTAAATAAGGCGAACGGAAACGCGTACACCATATATAATATTCCGAACCTAGGCGATGATGAAAAACCGAACTTTAATAATTTTGCCGGCTTGTATGTTGACAGCTTTAAGGTGAACCGGCAGAGCAGCGGCAGCGCGGTTGTGAGCTTTGATGTGTATAACCAAAACTATACGAGCGCCTCGGTTGAGGTATATAATGCGGACGGAGAAATGACGGACAG
>JBJEFT010000095.1:0-9845 GCA_051874315.1 Candidatus Ornithomonoglobus sp. | reverse complement strand
TCACTAAGTTTTCTTCATTGCATTGACTATAGAAAACTTAGTGAAAAGCATATAAGCTTTAGTGGTTTGTTTTTTTAGTGTTTAAGCATAAGTATATTATGGATATTTATGTTTTTTTAGTAAAATATTAAAAAAATAGTTTTTTTAGAAGTATTTTTCTTGACAAACAAACTTTTATGGGGTATAATGATATTAATTATAAAAATTATCTAAAAAAGAAGGAGAAGGTTAAAATGAAAAAGGCATTATTTTTTGCAACTGCATTAGCTGTTGCGTCATCGTCTTTCAGCGCATTTGCCGCAGCTCCTCTGTATTCTTTCTGGGATAAGCCGGAAGAATTTGCAGCGGAAGAGCTTAATCGGTTTAATGTACCGATAACAGATGAAGTAGATGTTACATTGAGTATGCTTGCAGGCTGGAGCGGAGCAACCCCGTCATCAGCTGCTTTGAGCAAGAGTACAACAACTAAGAAAGCGAACTTTGACTCGGCAGCAACACTTGATATGACAAATGTTGCAAAGGAATGGAAGGCTTATCTTGACGCTGCTGTAGCTCTTTTAGGCGAAGATGCAACAGAGGAACAGAAGGAAGCAAGACGCGCTCTTGCAATAAGTTCAACAAAGCTCTCAGGTGATTTTACTGTTGAAATCACAGTAACAGATAAGGATACCGGCAGCATTTCAAATGATAAGCTTGCAGCCAAGGACAACGCAGGTTGGACATGGGATGAAAAGACGCTTGAGCTGTTTGAGCAGAAGAGTGTTGATTACAAAGTTGATGAAGCTGCAAAGACAAAGACATTCACACTTGTAATGTCGCTTAAGGATAATGTTAACGAAGCGCTTGACGAATACTTTACAGCGCTTAATGAAGGTTCAGGTCAGAAGCTTACACTCACAATAAACGACAATGAGATTTCTTCACCGTCGACAACTACAACCTATGATACTACAGCGCTTCAGGTTGACGGTCATTTCTTCGGAGATGTAACTATTGACCCGCTTGGCGCAGGTACTGATAAGAGTGTTGTTAAGTTTGATACAACAGATAAAGAGACAGTAAGAATTTACTACAGCAGAAGCACCGGCGGTGGCGGCGGCGGTACAACAGGTTCAACAGTAACAGCTCCGCCGACAGTAACTTCTAATCCGAATGCAACAGAAAATCCGAATGCAACAGAAAATCCGAATGCAACAACTGCTCCTGAGTCAACAACTGTACCGGGAGGAGAGGCTGCAAGACCGACACCTGTTCCGAATCCGAAGACAGGCGGTACCGAAAACGGCGCAAAGCTCAACTATGATGACCACTATGCATACATAATCGGTTATCCGGCAGAGGACGGACAGAGTGATGATTATCGTGAGGTAAGACCGCAGAACAACATCACACGTGCTGAGGTTGCTACAATATTCTTCAGAATGCTCACTGACGATTCACGCGCTGAGTTCTGGACACAGGATAACAGCTACAGCGATGTAGTTATCACAGACTGGTATAACAATGCAATTTCAACTACTACAAAAGCAGGTATTGTAAACGGTTATGACGACGGTACATTTGGTCCGGACAGACCGATAACAAGAGCAGAGTTCGCTGCAATCGCTGCAAGATTTGATACAGATCCTTACACAGGCGGAACTCAGTTCAGCGATATTTCAGGTCACTGGGCTGAAGAGGCTATAAACAAGGCTGCTGCAGATGGTTGGATCAACGGTTATGACGACGGTACATTCAGACCGGATCAGTACATTGTTCGTTCAGAGGCAATGACTCTTATCAACAGACTGTTGTACAGACTCGTTGACGAAAGCGGACTTAACACTGCGGATATGGTTAAGTGGATAGACAACAACCCGGGCACATGGTACTATGCAAACGTTCAGGAAGCTACTAACTCGCATCACTTCGAGCGTACTGTAATCGGCGCATATGAGACATGGACTACAATGAGAGATCCGAGAGATTGGGAAGCTCTTGAGAAGTCATACTCACAGGTAACAGATGCAGGTTCAGAGGAGTCAGTATACTTCGATGAAGAAGCAAGAGATAATACTTCAAGCGCAGCAGCAGAGGCTGAAGTAACAGAGGAGCCTGAGGATGCTGAGGCAACAGATGAGGCTGCTGCAGACGAAGAGACTGCAACAGATGAAACTGAAGCAACAGAAGAAACAGAAAATGCTGAGACAGCAGAATAATATTTAACAAATTAAACGACGGCAAGGAAAGCTTGCCGTTGTTTTTTCGATGTAAAGGAAAATTAACAAAAAAAATATTGTAATTGATACGATATGGTGATATAATAAAAAGATAAAGGTAATGTATTTTATCCGGCATAGTACCTTTGAGCCTGCCGGTATAAAGCAGCAGTAAGAGGAGTGTGGCTGAGTTTGAAGATAACAGATGCAATGATAAAAAAGACATGCTCATCAATGATATATAAACGCGGGGTGGAATACTTCCACGAGGGCAGAGTTCATATGCGTAAGCGCGGAGAGGAAGAGCTTACCGCTGTCGTGGACGGTGAGGAACTGTACAATGTTTATATTACATTTGACGGAGGGAGGATTAATAATGTTCTGTGTACCTGCCCGTATTATGAAACGATGCAGACAACCTGCAAGCATATTGTTGCTGCGCTCAAAGAGAGACAGGCCGAGCTTGAAGCCGGAGGCCTATTTACCAATGAAAATGATAAGCTTGCGACGGCTTTATGCACCGAGTTCAATACTCCGGAATACAAAAAGAAAATACGCGCCTCATTTATTCTTTATATAAAGCCCGGTTCGGGAAATACTCCATCTTATGAAATGTCAGTTTCACTGCCTGAGTATGGCGGAATAATACAAGGTCTTGAAAATTTTCTTGATTGTTATCTTAATTATAGGGATTTCAAGCCGGACAGAGGCACTGTCTATAACAGGCGCACTATGTATTTTCCGGAAAATGAGGACAAAATAATCTCAATTCTTGCCGAAGTATACGAAACGAGATCATCTGATATTCCGCTCTATCAGAAGGCTCCTTACAGAACCACCTTCGGCGTGCTGGTGGCAAGAAGAATTCTGCCTCTGCTTGCGAATATGGATTTCAGTCTTGTTCATGACGGCATCACATTAAGAGGTGTAAGGATTCTTAATGAGGATCCGGATATACTTGTTGATGTAGAAGCATTTGACCGTGAAATTATTATGTCAATTTCCGAGCATGGCTTCGCGATAACACCGGATGGCGAATGGTTTTTGCATAATGATACAATCTACAAAACCTCAGAGGAATGGCAGAGCTATTTTATGCCGATTTACCGTGCTCTTATGGGCGCGGGAAGGACCCAGATAACCTTCAAGGGTGACAATACGCTGCTTTTTGCCGCGCATGTTCTGCCTAAAATCAGAAACAGGCAAGGTGTTGTAGTAACGGGTGTTGATGACCTGATTGTAAATGCAGAGCCTCAGTTTGAGGTATGCCTTGATGCGATAGACGGAAAGTTAATAGCGGTTGTCGTTGCAGGATATGGAGGTATAAAATTCAGGATCCCAACGGAACAGACGGAAAATAACGGTAAAATTGTAATCCGTAACATAGATAGAGAAAATGAGATTTTATATTTTTTCAATAATTTTGACAGGGAAAAATCAGTATACATTCTGAGCGGTGACGCGAATATATATAATTTTATAACAGATGCGCTTGAAGAACTGTCAAGGATGGCGAGTGTTGTGATGACTGACAGATTCAAGGCTATGAGTATCCGTGATGACGTCAATTTATCGGTTGGAATGTCATATAAAAATGATATAGACTTTCTTGAAATAAACTTTGACACTGATCTTACTCCGGATGAAATAAGGGGTATTCTCAATGCGGTGCGTCTTGGACACAGCTTCTACAGGACTGCAGCAGGAAGCTTTATAGGGCTTAAACATAATAAAAAGTCGGAGCTTTTGCGGCTGCTTTCGAGACTGGACTTTACCTATGAGGATATTAATTCGGGTACCAAAAAGCTGCCGAAGTATCATATGCTGTATCTGGAAGCCACAGATGGTGTTAAAAAGGATGATAGTGTAGAGAAGTACATGGATGGTATAAGGGCAATAAAGGAAAAAATTCCATGCAACCTTGAAAATGTGCTGCGGGGTTATCAGAAGGAGGGTGTCAAGTGGTTTACGCAGCTTTCAGCAATGGGAATGGGAGGTATTCTTGCAGATGATATGGGTCTTGGCAAGACGCTGCAGGTTATTGCATATATACATGGGATAAAACCCGACAAACCTGTTCTTATTGTGGCGCCGAGTACGCTGATATATAACTGGCAGAGAGAAATTGAGCGTTTCACTCCTGATGCGGATTCGGTTATTATAAGCGGACCAAAGGAAAGCCGCGCGGAGCTTATAAAAAATATAGATGAACATGAGTTTGTAATAACGTCATATCCGCTGCTCAGAAGAGATATCGCTTATTATAAAAATATAGAGTTTTCATACTGTTTTATTGATGAGGCTCAGTATATTAAGAATGCAAAGACAATGAATGCTGTAAGCGTTAAGAGGATACGCGCGCGTCACAAGTTTGCTCTTACCGGTACGCCGATAGAAAATTCGCTTATGGAGCTTTGGTCAATATTCGACTTTGTAATGCCCGGGTATCTGAAAAGCGCCCGTGAGTTCAGAGACCGTTTTGAAATACCGGCAATACGAGGAGGCGATATTGCAGTTTCCGATATGCTGCGGAGCCTTATACGCCCGTTTGTGCTGCGGCGTATGAAGAATGATGTCCTTAACGAGCTCCCCGAAAAGATTGAAACCACAATGCTGGCTGATCTTAACAGAGAACAGAAGGCGCTTTACACTGAGTTTCTCAGAGAGGCTAAGGGGCAGGCAGAGGGGATTCTCCGAGAAAACGGAAATCGTCTTGTACTGCTTACACTGCTTTTGCGCTTAAGACAGATCTGCTGTCATCCGGCTTTATTTGACAGCTCATATTCGGGTGAAAGCGGAAAGCTTGACCTGCTGCTCGAGCTTTTAAGGAACGGTGTGGAATCGGGACACAGAATACTTATATTCTCTCAGTTCCGCTCAATGCTAGATATTATTGCGGAAGCTCTTAACGAAAATAAGCTGGACTATTTCTATATAAACGGTTCAACGCCGGCTGATGAACGCACGCAGATGGCGGAGGATTTTAATAAAGGAGAAAGAACGATATTTCTTGTGTCGCTTAAGGCGGGGGGAACCGGTCTGAACCTTATAGGCGCGGATATGGTAATCCATTATGATCCATGGTGGAATCCTGCAGTAACTGATCAGGCTACTGACAGAGCCTACAGGATAGGACAAACGCGCGCCGTTCATGTAATAAAACTTGCGGCAAAGGGAACAATAGAAGAAAAAATTTTGCAGCTTCAGGAGCGAAAAAGAATGCTTGCTGATGATATAATCAGAGTAAACACTGATACTCTGGCGAGTCTTACAAATGAAGAGGTTATGTCTTTATTTGAGATTTGATGTATAAATATTAAAGGGAGGATTCATCCATTGGATATTATTGAAAGACTTGAGCTAAGGGATGAAAGGCGCAGAGAGAGCCGGGAAAAATTCGATCAACTACGAAGAAATAGAGCTGATATAATTCTGGTTGCCGTATCATGTCTTGTAATTCTTCTTGCCGGTATATATTACGTTGCAAAGAGCAGAACAATATATTTCTGGGATGACTCAACCTATTGGGAGCTGACGAGATCTCTGGTCAACGGCGAGCTCACCGGTGACGGCTTCTGGCGGTCGGTATATAATTCTATAGGCACTCTGGATTACAACTATGCCGCAGCGCTTCCTTCGGCGTTATGGATGAAGATTTTCGGACAGTCGCGAATAGCGTTTGTTGCCGGACTTATAGTGATGTATATTGTACCGTCAGCGATACTGACCTACAGGATGAGTATAAAGCTTTCCAAAGCACCGAAAACTGCATTTCTTTTGTCGGTGTTTATAATGCCGGTTACCTCATTCCTTGCATACAACGGATTTGTGGATGTGGGCGGACTGTTTATCGCCTTGTGCTGCTACAATCTCTATTATTCGGCAAAGGGTGTAAGCCGTGGACATTATAAATATATCATTATCGGAATACTGCTTGTGCTTATAATGGTATTCAGAAGATATTTTGCCTTCTTCTCGGTCTCGTTTATAACGGCGATGATTGCTGATTGTATAATAAACCGCAGAAACTGGAGAAATCTCTTTCTGCTTATTGCTGTGGTGGCGATACTCCTTCTGACGGTTTTCAGACCGTTTATGATAAATATTTTATTAAAGAATTACGGTTCACTGTATGCGGGATACAAGTATTCTCTTGCCACCGATATGAAGATTATTTCGAGATATTTCGGAATGGCATTTATAATAATATCTGCGATTGTTCCGTTTGTAAGCGTAATTAAAAGAAAAGAATACAGACCGGTATTTCTATGGATACAGATCATATCATGCGCGGCAATATTTATGGCGATACAGACACATGGACAGCAGCACCTTTTGCTGTATGTTCCCGCGTTCACCGTTATGACAATATTTCTCGTTAACTGTATATCAAAGGAGTGGATGCTGATTGGGATGTGCCTGCTCACGGTTTTTAATATCGGCAATACAGTTATAGACAGGGAGCAGCCGGATAATATTCAGAATATCAGTCATTATTCCTTTATACCGGATTTTTCGCTTCGTCCGGATGAACGTGAAGATGCAGAGGCGATTCTTACGCTGAAGCGTGATCTTGATGCTTTAATACCGGAATGGCAGCAGTGTAAGGTTCTTTCCTCGTCTCTTCTGCTCAATGACAGTATACTGAGAAATGTAGAGCCGTCTCTCGGTGCAGAGACTTACCGCTCACCGGATTATATAAAGGCGTTGCCGGAGGTCGATTCCAGAGACAGTGACAGGCTGTGGGAGATTTATTACGCGGATTATATACTCGTAGCATTCCCCGCGCAGACTTATCTGGCGGAGGGACAGCAGACCATTACAGAGCGTTTGGTGGAGAGCTTTGCCAACTATACCGATGTTGCTCAGGATTTTGTGGAAATATACAGCTTTGCGCGTCAGGTGGGCAGCCTTGATGTGAAGCTTTATCAGAGAATAAATGACGTTGACGAATTAAGGCAGCGGGAGTTTGAAGCAAAACTGTATAAATAAGAGATATATTGACCGAAAGGAAATGATTTTATGAGAGAGTGCATTTATTGCGGAAAACAGCTTGAAAAAGGCGAGGTATGCACCTGCGCCATGAGCGTGGCAAGGCGTAAGGAAAAGGAAGCGCGCTCTGCCGCCGAAAAGGCGGCAGAGCCTAAAACAAAAAAAGAGGAAAAGGCAGAGGCGCGGGAAAAGCAGAGGCAGACGAAGGAAAGAGAGAAAAATGCAAAAAGGAATGAGCGGCAAAGACGCGCTGAGGAAAAACGCGCAAACCGCAGCGCATATAACGCTTACAAAAAGAATTCCTTTGCGAATGTCTGGCGGCTGTTTAAGGACTTTGTGAAATCTCCTGTGGAAACCGTGCTGAATCCCGGAGATATGACAAAAGCGGAAATACTTTTGTTTGCCATAATAGAAGGCATTATCGGCGGACTGTGTGTATATTCAGTGGTAACCGGCGCAAGCCGCGGCCCGTTAAGACTGCTCGGCAATCTTCTGGGCTTCAAGGGTGTCGCAGGCTATGGTGTGCTGCTTGGCTGGATCGCATCGGCATTGTCTGGCGCGATCGGAGGTGTACTTATTTTCTTCATATATTCAGGAGTATTTTATCTTGTAAGCAAATGGATATTCAAGATGTTCACTCCGTATTGGGAATTTGTAAAGCGTTTTGCCTTTGTCGCAATTCCTGCGGCTATAATCGGCGCGGTGGGCGTTATACTCGGAATCTTCTCGCAGACGACCTTTGCGGTGCTGCTTTTGTGCGGAGTGGTGGGAACAATTGTTCTGACCTATGAAATCCTTCGCTCAATGTGGTATTCAAAGTCACCGGCAAAGACCTTGTATACAATGATGCTGTGTATTTTCATATTCCTGCTCATTGTGCTGTATATTGTAAGGCTATCGGTTTTATGATTTTTCGGGGGCTGCGTGGCAGTCCCTTTTTGTACGATAATTTTAACAAAAATTCAGTATGAAAAATTCTGAAAATTGTGGAAATTCTTGCTGTAATATGATACAATAATACATAATTATATAATTTTAAGGAGATGAGAGGGCGTGAATAATATACTAAAAAAAGTATGCGCAGTGTTTGCAGTACTGTCAGTGGCGGCAAGCGGTATGACCGCTCCTGTATTTGCGGAAGAAGCAATATCAGTCAGCGGTGGTCGTGCTGTGGCATTCAAGGGCGCTGAGGGCGGCGGTATGTACACCAAGGGCGCGCGGGCGGCGCTGGACAATGATGAGAAGATAGAGGTTTATCATGTGACAAACCTTAACGACAGCGGCGAAGGCTCCTTCCGTGACGCGGTGTCGCAGGGCAACAGAATTGTTGTTTTTGATGTTTCGGGTTACGTTGACCTTGATTCAAATGTAACAATCGGTCATGACAATATAACGATTCTCGGTCAGACTGCGCCGGGGGACGGAATCTGTTTCCGTTCAAACAATATCAAGGTCGGAGCAAGCAATGTAATTCTCCGCTATCTGCGCTTTCGTGTTGGCGCGCATGACAAGAACGGAAACGATACCCGCGCGCAGGACGGTCTTGAGGTAACGGATAACTGTCAGAATGTAATAATCGACCACTGCTCCGTTTCATGGGGTACAGACGAGAATCTTTCAGCGTACGCGGTCAAGGACGTTACAATACAGAACAGTATTATAGCCGAGTCGCTCAATCAGAGTGTGCATGACAAGGGTGAGCACAGCTACGCGGCAATCTGGGGCGGAGTTAATCTCACTATTCACCATAATATCATTGCGACGCACAAGAGCCGAAATCCAAAGATAGGAACCTCTGAAACGGTTTCCATGACGGAGGGCTATACCGATTCACAGACACTTGTTGATATAAAGAACAATATTATCTATAACTGGGGCGACAAGGCGGGCTACGGCTCGGAAAACGGCGCCAAGACGTATATTCAGAATAATATATATCGTCCGGGTCCGGCAACTCCGGCGGGAAAGCGCGCAAGAATATTTGAGCTGAGCGTCGGAAACAAATATGAGACAAATATGCTCGGCAGCATTTACGCCGCAGGAAACAGGATTGATGTTGAAGCAAACGATCCGGATTACGCGGCTGCGCAGCTGGTAAATGCCGAGAACTGGCAGGATGATAACCATATCGGCGTTTATGTTGACGATAAATATTACAACTCAGCAAATAAGGAAAACGCGCATATGACCGAACCGGATGCGGCATATGAGGCATACGAGGCGGAATATCCTGTTACCCTTGATGCGACGGATGATGTGTTTGACAAGGTTATCGCGAACGCGGGAGCAACTCTGCCGAAGCGTGATGCGGTTGACACAAGAATAGTAAATGACGTAATTAACCGCACCGCGCCGACAGGCAGCAAGGGCAGCGTTGGTCTGCTTGACGACCCGACTGACATTGATATATTTGACGGCAGGGGCTACCCCGAAATGGAAACAGTAACAAGAGCGGTTGAGTCTTATGACACGGACGCGGACGGCATACCCGATGAGTGGGAGGATAAGATGGGTCTTGACAAGAACAACAAGACCGACAGCACACAGATAGGCCCTGAGGGATACACATGGCTTGAAATCTATGTCGAGGAGGCCATAACAAATCCGGTAGACGATGAAGGAACAACAGCCACTATAACAGCTGACAGCTATCTT